>JAQCFT010000021.1 GCA_027619545.1 Verrucomicrobiota bacterium
ACTTACCGACGTTGGTTTGGCGGTTCCGCTCAATAAGTTACTTATTACCCAATTACCACTCGACAGCTTTTGAACAAAAGGCGAAATTGTCCTAACATTTTATGAGCAAAAAAATATTGATTGTCACAGATGACGCAGGGGAATCCTTTGAAATCCTGTATGCTGTTTATCGATTCCGCGAAGCTGGTTATACTCCCGTGATAGCTGCCACGAAAAAGAAAAGACTCAATGGTGTGATCCATGATTTTTACCCCGGTTGGAACACCTATATCGAAAAGCCGGGTTACCTGATTGATGCCGACATTGCCATCTCGAAGGTCAAACCCAAGGAGTATGCAGGGATGGTTCTGATCGGGGGCCGTGCGCCTGAATTTCTTCGGCATGAAAAGTCTCTCATCAAATTGGTTAAGGATTTCCACAAAGGAGGCAAGGGGTTGTTTGCCATTTGCCATGGGATTCAGATTCTCATTGCCGCGGGGCTTTGCGAGGGGAAAAAGGTAACCTGTTATTGCAACGTTCGGCTCGAAGTCGAATTGGCCGGCGGCAAATGGGTGAACAAGGAGAGTGTGGTGGATGGACAGTTCATCACGGCTCAGACCTGGGAGAGCCACGCTGATTTTTATCGGGATATTTTTAAATACTTGGAAGCCTAAATGGCCATCAGCGCCAAACAGTATGAGCAAATGGTCGGTCGAAGGACCGGCGGCGGTAAAAAGGCAGCCGATACAAAAGCTGCCGGAGCAGCCCCACAGCACAAGGTCATCATTGGGATCGATCCCTCATTGAGGGGGACGGGTTTTGGGCTGATTCAGTGGGACCAGGGGCGGTCCATCATTTTGGATCAGGGGACGATTGTGTGCAAGAAGGATTGGAAAAACTCCCGGTGTTTGGCTCGCATTCATGATGTATTGCGGGAGGCTATTCTGAAATATCAACCTACGGCTTGTGCGATTGAAGGACTGTTTTATGCTCAGAATTATCGTACGGCTTTGGTTATGGGGGAGGCGCGAGGCGCTGCATTGGTGGCCGCAGGGAGTCTGGGTTTGGAGATTTATGAGATGGCCCCGCGAAAGGTTAAGCAGGCAATCGTCGGCTATGGGAATGCTCAAAAAATAGCGGTTGCCAAAATGGTGCAGCGCATGCTGTCTCTCGATGAAGTGCCTGATGCTGACGCTGCCGACGCTCTTGCTTTGGCTCTGGCGTTTGCTCAGGAGCAGGGGCGACGTTTTGGCGTTTTACCCAAGCAGATTTGATTTTTAACTTAAGTTGTTTCGTTCATGATCGCTTTTCTTCAAGGGAAATTAGTTGAGGCACATCCCACTCACATCCTGATCGATGTTCAGGGAGTGGGGTATCATGTCCTGATTCCGGTGTCTTCGTATGACCGTCTTCCGGCGCCGGGAAATGTGTGTAAAATTCTGACTCACCTGGCAGTACGTGAGGATGCCCATATTCTGTACGGTTTTATGTCCTCAGCCGAACGGGAACTTTTTCTTCTGTTGGTGCAGACGGTCAGTGGTATTGGTCCAAAAATTGCATTGAACGTGCTGAGTGGAATGACGCCCACGATGTTTCGGGGCGCGGTGGCCAATAATGACGTAAAAGGGCTTTCCCGTATACCTGGTCTGGGTAAAAAGACCGCTGAACGTGTCATTGTCGAGCTGAAGGACAAGATCGGTAAGGTAGGTGAATGGGAAGCCAGGAGTGACGAACGTGGAGCCACTCCGGCTGAAGAAAAACTCGGCGATGCCGTGGCTGCTCTGGTGGCATTGGGATACAAACAACCCGATGCCCTGAAACGAATCAAGGCCGCCCAGGCAGTGTTGGGTGATGATGCGGAGCTTGATCGTCTGGTCAGGGCCGGGTTGCAGCAATAACCGGGCCCGACTGGTTCCTGTATATGGTTGAATCGCCTACCATTCCTAAAAATCGCCGTCCACCGAAGCAGCCGGGTTTTCTGGATCGCATCGCGGGAACATTTCTGAGTTTTCTCATCAAAGGATTGGCAGCAACGGTTCGGTTTCAATTTATCGATCCACATCAAACAGGGAAGCTGCATCCCGCGATCTTCTGTATTTGGCACAATCGGTTGTCGTTGTGTCTGGAGGTGCGTTCGCGATATTTGCGTCAATTCCATTCTGATCGACAATTGGGGGTCTTGGTCAGCGCCAGTAACGATGGCGCGCTTTTGTCTGTTGTACTGAAATCTTATGATGTTCATCCTGTTCGCGGGTCTTCTAGCCGTCGTGGATCACAAGCATTGAAGGAGTTGGTAACTCTACAGCGCAATGGATACGATCTGGCTCTGACCCCCGATGGACCAAGGGGGCCCAAGTACAAGGTGCAGGGCGGAGTGATCAGCCTTGGTCAGTTGACCGGAAACCCCATTGTGCCGGTGTCCTTGAATTTTTCTTCCAAATGGACGTTGAACAGCTGGGATGCATTTATGATCCCAAAACCATTTTCAAAGTGTCATGTGCGTTTCGGTGAACCCATTCAGGTTTCCCGGGATGCTTCTCCGGAAGATCGGGAGGAATTGATCCGACAGCTTGAGGAGCAGCTTTTGGTTCTTGGAGAAGGGTGCTGACAAGGAGTTGTTGAATGGGGCATTTACTGCTTGGCTTTTTCCTTAAAACCCCGTTTGGTTTTTGTTCTCAATGGAGGGATACTCATGAAAAAATACCAACGATTCAGTTCTTTACTCGGAATGATCTTGCTTGCGGGTTCATTGTTCGTCTCAGTTTCCGTCGGCGCTGCGCCAACAGATCCAGGGGTTTATGCCGTGTTTCAAACCAGTTTGGGTGAGTTTGTTGCTAAGTTGAATCATGAGAAAGTTCCCAGAACCGTCGCTAGTTTTGTGGGTTTGGCTGAAGGGGACCAGGCCTGGCTGGATTTCCGTGATGGCCGGTTGCGTGAGGATGCTTACTTTGATGGTTTGACGTTTCATCGGGTGGTGCCTGGGTTTGTGATTCAGGGTGGTTCCCGAAACGGGTTGGGCAACGATGGCCCAGGGTATCAATTCAAGGATGAATTTCATTCCGAACTTCGTCACAGCAAGGCTGGCATTCTCTCGATGGCCAACTCCGGCCCCAACACCAATGGAAGTCAGTTTTTCGTGACCCTCGCTCCTACGCCTCATCTGGACGATAAACATTCCGTGTTTGGTGAAGTGGTGGAGGGGATGGATATTGTGACTGCTTTGGGAAAGGTTCCGGTCACACTGAATCTTCGAACGGGGCAGGTGGATCTGCCAGTAACGGCCCCTGTCATAGAATCGGTTTTTATCCTCAGACTGGGGGAGGAGGCTCAGGCTTTTGCCGTCAAAGGATTACAAGATCCCCTGCCGGTTATTCGTTCGACCACTGCGAATGTTGTGCGGCGTGAAACCGGTAGTGTCGAAATCCACTGGACACCAAAAGCGGGTACTCTTGATTATTTGTTTGCGACCACGAACTTCAATGGGTGGGACAACACACGATTGCAGCCAACAGGTCGTATTGGGATCGATAGTTTCATCAATCAATACCAGATGGTCTTTTTTAAATTTTTCCAAGTGGATGCGGACTGAATGATTTCAAGGTTTGGCATCCGTTGCCTCTGCGGAAAGATCGGCGGAGACAGGTTGGAATTGCACCTTTCCCTTCCAGTCTCCACTGGCCAACCATTCGCCGTTCGGGGAAAAGGAAAGTGCATATATCCAGTCATCATGAACTCTGATTGATTTCAGGATTTGATCCGAATTGGCATTGATGAAATGGATCACCCCGTCCTTCCCGGCCGAAGCCATCCAGTTTCCGGAAGGGTGGTAGGCGACTGCGAACAATTCGGTTTGTTGGTTGCGCACAATTCTTACCATACGTCCGATTTCCGGTTGCCAGATTCGGACGGTTTGATCGGTGGATGCCGTTGCGATGTAAAAGGGGAGTTCTGCGCTGTTTGGTTGAGATGGGCGCAATGCGGTTGAATAAACGATGCCTGTGTGATGAGAGTAGGTTCGGTGGAGTTCTCCTTTTTCCATGTTCCATATTTTAACCGATCGATCGGAACCGCCGCTGACCAACCACTGGTCGCTTTCATCATAAAGAAGGTCCATTACGGATCCGGCATGGCCTTGGAGGATTTGGGTTTGTTTCAGAGTATTGCCAGCTTGAGTGAAATCAAAGATCAGTATATCCGAATTTCCCGCGCCAACCGCCAGCTGTGAACCTTGATTGGAAAACGCGATGCAAGTCATCCACTCGTCTTCCAGTAATTGATTTGCCACCACTTCCCCGTCAGGCCAGTTCAAGACCAATACGCTTCCTTTTGTTCCTGGAGATCCCCCGGCGAGAGCGAGGTATTTACCGCTTGGATGAAATGTCAATCCATGTATTCGGAACATGCCTGTCTTGATGGGATCGATATGTATCTTCCGTTCGGAAGATGAATCATTCATCGAATGGACGATTACCGAGTAATCCCCGTTCCAGACCGCAATGGGTTCGCTTGGATGAAATGCTATGTCGACCACCGACGTTCCCGCCAGAGAAAGGCCCTTGATCAGCAAATACAGACAAAGCGCCCTGATGATGCAAAAGGTGGGGCGCATCATGTGAGTCCTTCGATGGATTTGCCACCTTTGACCCATTGGATAGGACGGCCGTTGGGGGCTTGGTAGGCGAAGTCGGGTTGAATGCCGAGTAGTTCCAGAGTGCTCCAGGCCAAGTCTTCCGGGGGGACGGGTTGTTCGCTGGGGGCTTCTCCGTAGGCGTCGGTGGCTCCGATCACTTGTCCACCCCGGACACCTCCGCCCGCCATGCAGACAAAGCCTGCCCGTGGCCAGTGGTCGCGACCGGCGCGGTCGTTGATCTTCGGTGTGCGCCCGAATTCTCCCATAAGGATGACGAGTGTTGAATCCAGCAGCCCTCGCTCGTGAAGATCGGTGATCAATCCTGAGTAAGCATGGTCCAAAGAAGGCAGTTTGCCGCTGCCACGGAAAAGGGCGTCCGGCATGTTCTTGAAGATCTGGGTGTGCATGTCCCAGCCTTTGTCAACGATGGTCACAAAACCGACACCGTGTTCCACCATCCTGCGGGCCATCAGGCAGCCAGTGCCGATCCGAGTTCTTCCATAGCGTTCGCGAGCTCGGGGCGATTCTTTTTCCAAAGCAAATGCAGCCTGTGATTCGGGAGATGTCAGTAGCGCGTAAGCTTGTTCGTAGTAGGTGTCGAGCGGTGTGTCGATGGGGTTTTCTTCTGTGGAGCGTTTGACTTTGTCCAGAAATTGTTGCATTTCACGGCGACGTTCCACGCGATGCAGGCTGAGGCTTGCTGGCGGATTCAAGTTTCGGACCCGGAAATCCGGCTTGGATGGATCCCCTCCGAGTGAAAAAGGTTGATAGGTGGCGGGGAGAAAACCTGAGCCTGCGTATGTTACACCTTCCGGAATGGCTACATAAGGGGGCAATACTTTTTCAAGGCCGGATTGTTGTGCATAGATGCTTCCCAAACTGGGGTATTCCAGTACTGGGGACGGTTTGTTGCCGGTCAAAAGATAGTGACTTCCAGTGTTGTGATTTCCGAATTCATGGGTCATGGATCGGATGAGTGCAACATGCTTCATGACTTGCGCGGTTCTGGGGAGGTGTTCACTGATTTGGATGCCGGAGACATCTGTGGCAATCGGTTTGAATTCCCCTCGGATTTCCACCGGAGCGTCCGGTTTCAGATCGAATGTTTCAAGGTGGCTCGGTCCACCATCCAACCAGATAAGAATGCATGATTTGGCTTTGGTGGCGCCTGTCCTGCCGTCAGGCGTGGAAGCAAGGGCGCGTCCGCGAAGCAGGTCTGCCATGTTCATGCCGAGACCTGTCATCAGGCCGATGTGCAGGAAATCCCGGCGGTTGATGCCATCGCAACGAAATAGGGAAGATTGTGGCTTCATGGGGTATCTCAAAGTTGAATGTCAATGGATCCAGAGAAACTCTCGACTGTTCAGCATGGCCCAGAGCATGTCTGAAAGGGCCTCAGCTTTTGAATCGGAATCTTTCAGAACATTTGACCAGTGTTTCAATTCTTCGGGTGTCGGAGTGCGTGAAAACGTTCTCAAATAAACTTCCCGCAGTAGCGCTTCAGTGTTGGAGTTGATTTGTTGAATCCATTTTGTCGATGCATTTTCCAGTACTGATTGCAATTCCGGATCGTTGAAGAGATAGAGCGATTTGGTTAATCCACCCCCTGAGGAACCGGATTCCTGGCACGGGTCTTCACGTTTGCAGCGTCCGAGGACATCCAGCGCAAAAGATTCCTGACGGTGATCCCATGTGTTGATGGCGTTTTGGCCCGCCAGCACTTCGATGAGATAATCAGGCTGTTGTGTGATGCCACGAATGGCGTCCACCAGTACGCGCCCTTCATATGCGCGTGGCGTCATGGCGTTGAAGAAACCCCGGGGCGTGCCGCGAAAGGCGTTGAAATCCGATTGCTGTCGATAGGCATTGGAGGTCACCACTAGTTCTATCAACGAGGTGAAACGATAGTCTTTCTCGCTCCATAGTTCTGCCAGTGTTTCAAGCAGATTTGGAATCAGGGGAGGATTGGTTGAACGCAGGTCATCTACCGGTTCCACGATGCCGCTGCCGAACAGGTGTTTCCAAATTCTGTTGGCAAAAGCGCGCGCAAACCGATCTGATCCTTGTGTAGCCAACCATTCTCCCAGCACTTTGATTGGGTCTTTTTCGTCGGGATGGATCATTCCCGCGGAAACTCCCAATGGGCGAGGTGTGCTGGCGTTGCCGGTTTTGGGGTGGGGGACTTCGCCGAGATCTTTGAACACGACTGCCCCGTTTTCCAGACCGGTCTTTGAAAAAATGGCTGCGAAATCATGGTAATCGGTCAGCGTCCATTCATCGACCGGATGATTGTGGCAACGCGCGCAGGCGATCCTTGCACCCAGCAGGGTCTGGCCGACATATTCCGCCATGTCACGCGGATCCGTTGCCTGACGATTGAAATTAGCGGGTGCGTAATTCGAAAAGGACCCCCTGGCTTCGATCAATGTCCGGATGGTGTTCAACATGGACTGATCTGATTTGATCTGCTCCTTGAGCCAGGAGTAATAAGCGTCCCCATTTTCCGGTCCGAGTTTCTTGGTGTCCACCAACAACCAATCAGCAAAGCGCAAACTCCAGAAATCTGCAAAATCGGGAGTGGATATCAGGTGTTTGACCAATTGATGGTAGCCGCTGTCAGAGGCTGCTTCCTGGGTCCAATGCACCGTTTCTTCTGGAGATGGAATCTGTCCGGTCAAATCCAGAAACAATCTGCGGACCAGTGTGTGCGTTGCTGCCGTGGTTTCAGGTTCAAGGTTCCACTTGTTCCATTCAGCTTGAAGTATGACGTCGACCGGGTGATGAGCGGATTCGTATTTTATGGGATTTTCGACCGGGTAGGGCAATCCCACGCGACAGGAACTGGTCAGCGCTCCAAATCGAATCAGTACGGATGTGACGCCATGCTTTTGAAACACCACTTCGCCTTGCCCAGTGACATCGGCGATACCTTCATCCATGCAATCAAACACGCACCACCGGGTGACATCCTTGCGGGAACCGTCGGCCATCAGAGCCTCGACTTTGATGGCGATAGCATCACCTTTGGCCTTGGCCCGGATTTCGGGGGGCGAAACGAGGAGTTCTTTGCAGGCAATCGCAGGGTTGCCCATTGGGGCGCCATGAGTGATCCACTGTTTCAATCGGGCGAAGTTGTCGGAAGAACTGCGCAACCGTCGTCCTCCTTCGTGATCGATCTGCTGAGAAGCTTTTTGCAGGACCAAACTTTCTTCCGGGTGATCGAGGTTTAATCTTCGGGCGAACCGGTCACGCGTGATAGCCTCATAATCGGCTTGTGGATCCTCGGCGAACAAACTCAGCTTGAAACCGCCCTTGCCGGTCGCCGCGCCGTGACAGGCACCGGAATTGCAGCCTGCTTTGGTCAGGATGGGGACGATTTCGTTTGTGAAGTGTGGTGTGTTGTTGATTGCGTCGGTTGCTTTCAATGCCATCACCGGACACGACAAAGCAATGATACATGCAATCCAAGATCCTGATTTAGATCGCTGCTCGGATTGAATCTTTGGGAATGGCATGACGAGGGGCGGGCTCAGGGAGAGATTTATTCAGATCCCACTTGTTTTTTGAGCTCTTCAACAAATGCCGCTCCTTTGGTTTGAGCGTATTCAGTGCCGTATTTCACGGCGAGCACACGGATCCAGCCGTTCATGGCCTGTTTGGTGAGGTCATTGTTGTCTTTGATATAATCCCTCACCTGATTCAGCACCTGGTCCACACGTTCGTCGGAGTTGGTGCGTTGAATGAAAGATCTCAAATAACCAACGAGGCGATCATCCGTTGGTGCGGCTCCGGGCAGTTCCCCTCCTTGAGGGCGTCCTTCTCCCCGGCGCATGTTTTGTCCCCGCTGCCTCATGTTTTCCCCGCGAGCTCGTCCTTGCTCTTGTGCCATGCGCATGTCTTCGGTCAGGGATGCGATGGTGGGTGGCGTTTCCAGTTCGATCAGTTTCGAAAGTGCGCCAATGACTGCTTCGGCATCGGCGATACCGGGTTGGATGAGCGCGAAATTGGCTGCGACCTTGTTGTCCTTGGCGGCGATGATGGTCAGGAGGCATTCCTTGTTGAGGCCGTAGTTGCCGGGTCCTTCGATTCCATCGGCTGACAGCAGCAAGCGGCCTTCGATTTTGAGCGAGCGAGCGACCTGTGGAAGGCGTTGGCGGCTGGCAATGGGGTCGTCACTGAGGAACACCCAGTCTGTTTTCAACTGATCCTTGTGCTGGCTCCCAAACTTGTCGATGACACGCATCAAAGGAGCCATGGAACGTTCGATCCCATGCACGAAAACCAAAGTGGTTGGGGAACCGGCATTGGAAGCGATGGGATCAATGGTTTCGCCCTGATGTTCGCCCCGGAGTTCGATCGTTTTAAAAGGGGTGGTGGTTTCACCCGGTTGAGGACCGGAAAACACTTTGTCTTGGGCCTGGGCGAAGTTGCCTGTAAAGTGCAGGGCAATCAGACCAACAAACAACCTGCAAGTTGTTTGAAAACTTAGCTTGAACGGATGATCAGACATGCTGCCAATATGCACCGATGATAGTGCGAAAGCCAGAGAAAAGCATTCGAAGGTTCTTATGAAAATTGAATTTATGGACGGATGGCAACAGCTGCTAGCAGGGGGGCTCTTGACCGGATTGTTGGTTTCCGGTTGTGGATCTCCTGCGGATGAAGCAACAAGCGAAGGTGGCCAGAGTGATGAAACGCCTCGTATCGCCAGGGATTACTCATGGACCAACGACATGGTCTGGATACCAAGCGGAACATATCGGCGTGGCAGCGAATCCGGACAAGGCGATGAACGGCCGGTGAGAGAGATTTCCATTTCGGGTATCTGGATGGATAAGACCGAAGTGACCAATGAGCAGTTTGGTGAATTTGTTCGTGAGACCGGATATGTCACCGTGGCGGAACGAAAACCTGATCCGGCACAATTTCCCGGGGCGGATCCTTCGTTACTGGTAGCCGGTGCGATTGTTTTTGAACCTCCCGGGCAACCGGTTTCACTCCGGAACCATTATGCCTGGTGGCGTTATGTGGCTGGAGCAAGTTGGAAGCATCCCACGGGACCTTCTTCGGATGTTCAGGGAAAGGGGGAATATCCAGTCACTCAGATGGCTTGGGAAGATGCCATTGCATACGCCAGATGGGCGGGCAAACGTTTGCCGACTGAAGCAGAGTGGGAATATGCCGCTCGCGGAGGTGTGGAAGGTGCCGAGTTTTTCTGGGGAGATGAGTTGACTCCGGACAATCAGTGGAATGCCAATGTTTGGCAGGGTGATTTTCCGAATCAGAATTCGGTTGCTGATGGACATTATTGGATGGCTCCCGTCGCCCAGTATTCACCGAATGCATGGGGACTGTATGATATGTCGGGCAATGTCTGGGAGTGGTGCATGGATTGGTATATGCCTGACTATTACGCAAAAAGTCCGGCCAAAAATCCGCATGGACCAAGCCAAAGCTACGATCCAAACGAACCAGGAATTCCCAAGAAGATCATGCGCGGCGGATCTTATCTTTGCAGCGATCTTTATTGTGAGGGCTATCGGTTGTGGTGGCGGATGAAGTCGGCGCCCGATACCGCCATGTCGCATACGGGATTTCGTTGTGTCCGTGAGGGCCCTTCGCCGGAGGAGATGCAAGCGGAGAACAGGTAGATCGGATCGTCTCGATGCGCCCCTTGTGACTGCCTGTTCAAATATGGTATCCAAGGGAAAACCCTGACGTGATAAACCTCCAGTCACGTATGTGCGATGTTGGTTGCAAACAGGGTTGGGCTATTGAGAACCGGAGGCTTCCCCAAGCGAAAGCTGATTGACTATCGGATACCACAAGGCACGGGCCAGGGACGACCCGTGTCTACCTGCGGAAGCTGCACTTATTGGTAAAAATCTTTGAGGTAGAGCACGCGTTGCTGCACGAGTTCAAGGACCGGGATGGCGCGGGCAAGGGCGTTGGCTTGAGTTTGGCCGATGAAGGATTTCATGCTGATTCGAATGGCTGCCACAGGATCTCCATTGCGATCTCTTACCGGCATGGTGACCGTGACCACTTTTTTGTTCTTTGCGTAGTATTGTTTGCCGCTGGCGATCACATCACGAACTGCTTCGTCTTCTTCTTCACCGAGATTTTCATCATGCATTGCTGCGATGACTTTGGCGGGTACACCTCTTTTACTGGGGGCGAAAATCTTCAAGTCCACTAAGCGGGGGAATGCTTCGAGGATATCCTTGGCCATGGATTGGGCGGCAATGACCATGGGTTTATATTCGATTACGGTATCCGCAAAGTATGAAACAGCATCGGATTTGGTCCAGAAGCCGATCTTTCCAGAATTGAAAGTGTGATCTGTCAGTTCCGGGATGACGGGTTTGTCATTCAAGATGACATTGATCTTCGGGCCTTCCACCTGGACACTCATGCTGTGCCATTTGCCGATCGGAATTTCTGACTGTACCTTAACAGGCTGGCTTCGGATGCCATTGACTACCTTGAAGAAGGCGAACGAACTTCCTCCCTCGCTGGCCCTGACGTAGTAGTAGTTGTTTTCGTCCTGGTAGCGAAAAACAATTCCCGCCATGGTTTCAATCACACCGCTGACCAGTTTGAATTTGGTTTTGATGGTGAAGTCTTTGAAGTTTTGGCCGGTATAGATCAGCATGGGAAAATGCTCATCGGTCAGGTCTTCAGACACCTGGGCAAGGACGGGGCGCACATTGGTGTTAAGGGCTTTTTCGGAGAAAGACCTGAAGTATCCGGGAACCTCGTCCTCAAGGATGACCCATTTTCCAGGTTTCCCTTTGCCTCCCAACACACTTTCAAAATCCTTAGGCAGACCTCCTTCTGTTTTTTCGGAAAGATCAATGTAGAGATCCGCCGCATTCAGTGAGAAAGCGGCGACACAAAAACAGATGCATTGAGCAATCATTCGCATGGGAAGAAGCTAGCAAACAGGTGGAGCGTGGGCAACCATGCTTTGGGAATTTGCGAGGTGGATAGTCCGTCATCGACCAGGATTTCTCCAACCCAAGGATTCTCATTGCATTCTCCTTGTCAGCGGTAAGCGCCAACAATTCATTTATTACGGCCTTCCTGAGTTGGTTTTTGGCGGCCATAGTAGCCTTGATGCCCGCCTTATTTAAACTCCCAGTCTGCTGCGCTGTGAATGCCCCCGAATCATAGAGGCCGAGGCTGGCGATAGACATTTCTGTACGATTTGCCGTGTTGTTTGATTCAAATCATGCGGGGGCAATTATTTCCTAAAACCTCGTCGTAATGTTTGATAGCACAGTCTTTTTTTTTCATAAGATGGCTTCGGTGGAGCCCAGATGATGCAAAAAAGAGTGGTTTTGGCGATTCTTATGATTACCATCATCCTTTACAGATCCGCATTTCAAATGCGCTGGCTCGGTTCAAGGTGATTCTTGTGTTCCGTTGCATTGAGTTGAAGTTATGAAGTTAGATATGAAATTGAGCAAAATCATAAAATCATTGTTAAGCCTGCTGCTTTTGCTGGGGGCGTTGAACGTACATGGAACAGACGAAGGTCCGGTTCGGGTGCTTTTTCTGGGGCACGATGCCGAGCATCATCCTTCCAACGCCTATTTCCCCATGATCTCCAAGGCACTAGGGCGGGATGCCATCTACTTTGATTACATGACTTCGGTCGAGGAGGCTTTGGGGGATGCAGACTATCTTGGCAAATTCGATGCCGTGTTGCTGTATGCCAACCATGCCGAGATCACCTCAAACCAATGGAAGAATCTGTTGAACTTTGTCGAAACCGGCGGTGGTTTCCTGCCGATCCACTGTGCCAGTTGGTGTTTCAGCAATGAGCCCGGATTCGATCAGTTGGTGGGGGGGCGATTTGCGCATCACCGAACCGGGGTGTTCCAACCAAAGACGGTGCTTCCTGACCATGAGGCCATCAAAGACGTCCCTGCCTTGGAAGCATGGGACGAGACATACGTTCACGTGAATCACAATTTGAAAGATCGCGTGGTACTCCAAGTGCGTGAAGTGGCCGGTCCGGACGACAACATCAAAGAACCTGAACCCTGGACCTGGATTCGAACGCAGGGCGAGGGTCGTGTTTTTTACACCGCCTCGGGTCACGACCACCGTGTCTGGGGCCGCGATGAATTTCATCAATTGATCAAGAAAGGTGTTCTCTGGTCGATTGGGGATGAGCGTCGCCAGTCCTATGAGGCATTCCTGAATGAGCGTGTGCCCTTGGCTTATGAAAAACGTGATAACATTCCTAATTATGAACGCCGACCAGAACCGCTTCCATATCAACTTCCGCTTTCTCCCGAGGAAAGCTTGCAATACACACAGGTGCCGGTCGGTTTTCGTTTGGAATTGTTCGCCAGTGAACCCGACATCGTGAATCCCATCTGCATGGCATGGGATCATCGTGGGCGGCTGTGGGTGGCCGAAGCAGTGGATTATCCCAACGAACTCACCAACGACCGTACTGGCCGTGACAGCATCAAGATCCTTGAAGATACCAATGGGGACGGGCGTTGTGACAAGGTGACGGTGTTTGCGGACGGGCTCAATGTCCCGACCTCGATCGTCTTCGCCAACGGAGGTGTTATCGTGGCTCAAGCTCCGGACTTCCTTTTTTTCCAGGACACCAATGGAGATGATAAAGCCGATGTGCGTGAAGTGTTGAACACTGGTTGGGGCGTTGCTGATACCCATGCCGGACCATCCAGTTTCCGATATGGATTGGACAATCGTGTTTGGGGGACTGTGGGGTATTCCGGTTATTCCGAACGAAGAGGTGACAGCGATGTGCGCTTTGGTAACGGCGTTTTCAACATGAAGGCGGACGGTTCCGATGTTACGTTCATGCATCAGTTCAACAACAACACCTGGGGGTTGGGTTTCAACAGTGCAGGGGATGTGTTTGGATCCACAGCCAATAACAATCCTGCTTTTTTTGGTGGATTTCCTGCCACGGGATATCAAGGCAGTCCCAGCATTTCCGCTCTGATGATTGCCGATCATCCCGAGTTTCAGCCCATTACGCCCAATATACGCCAAGTGGATGCATTCGGTCGATACACTGCGGGTGCGGGATACGCCTTGGCAACATCCGATCGTTTTCCTGAATCCTGGCGTGATTCCATGGCATTCATCAGTGGACCGACTGGTAATTTATTGGGCATGTATCAGAATGTTCCGCATGGTTCCGGTTACAAAGCGATCAATCGTTATTCTCTGATTGCCAGTGCGGATGAATGGTTCTCGCCCGTTTCCGCAGAAGTGGGGCCGGACGGTCACTTGTGGGTGGCTGATTGGTACAACTTCATCATTCAGCACAATCCGACCCCAAGTCCGCAACGTGGGGGGTATGAGGCGCGGACAGGAAAAGGGAATGCTCATGTGAATCCGAATCGTGATCGTCAGCATGGGCGCATCTACCGTCTCATTTACAAACCGACCGAATCTCAACCCACCATCATCTCCCTTGCCAATTCATCAAATGAAGCGTTGGTGGAAGTGTTCGATGATTCAAACATGTTTTGGCGTATGACAGCTCAGCGCATGTTGATCGAGCGAAAGACCACGGACGTTGTTCAACTGCTGCGTCGCAAGGTGGTGGATGCCGGCCGCTCGGCGGTCCATGCGTTTTGGACGCTCGATGGATTGGGGCAACTGGATCGCGAAATCCACCAGGCAGCTTTGCTCAGCAAGAATCCTGTTCTGCGTCGCAACGCCATCAAAGCACTTGGAACGTCCGAGGAGGACATTCAGTTGTTCTTCGATACCGCTGTGGTGGCTGCCGGTGATTTGCAGGTGCGGCGTGAGGCCTTTGTGAAAATGGCCCATTTTCCCAAACACGCATCACTTGAAATTGCCATTCCGCAATTGTTCCGTGATGAAGTGAATCGCAAGGATGACTGGTTGTCTCTTGCCCTGAAGGCAGCCTCCCGAAACCAGGGAGTGGCGGCTTATTCCACTTCACTCGGAGAAAACATCCTGCCGAATGCATCTTTCGAAGAAACAAGAGGGGATCGTCCGGCCGCCTGGCGTCCGGCCACTTACAATGATCGTGGGGGAACGACCTTTTCCTACGAAGATGATCCAGCCTACGTGCGAACCGGGAAACGCTCTATTAAAATCACATCAACACAAGGTGCTGATGTGGGGTGGAGCGCGAATGTGTCCGTTAAGCCCAACACCGACTACAAGATGTCCGGGTGGGTCAAGACAGAAGGCGTCCGTGGTGCGCGTGGTGGTCTGATGAATGTCCACACGATCGGAGAAGGTGTTACCAGCCCTGTTTCAGGTGATAGTGATTGGAAGAAGGTTGAAGTCACATTCAACACCGGGGGGCAGGACAGCATCCTTATCAATTGCTTGTTTGGCGGTTGGGGAACCTCGCGGGGCACTGCGTGGTACGATGATGTTTCCTTGCAGGAAGTTGTTATTGAAATCGCCAATGAAGAAGCCGCCAATCTGGAGGGTGACGTTGAGCGCGGCAGAAAAATCTTCAATGAGCATCCGGTGGCATCGTGCGTTCGATGTCATCAGGTGAATGCTCAGGGTGGATTTGTCGGGCCCTATCTGGATGATATTGCCAGGCGAAAAGACGCCGCCTATATCCGTGAAAGTATTTTGGATCCACAGGCTGCCATTGCAGAAGGATTCCCTGCGGAAGTTTCGCCGATGCCACCGTTTGGGGTCTTGCTCCCGCCTCAAGACATTGAGGATCTCATGGCTTATCTTATGACCTTGAAGAACGATCCTCCCGAAGGTACGGTCAAGGAAATCCAGCAGGAAATTTCTTTCGAGTAATTTTTCTTTTGTTCAACCCGGTCTCTCTCGAGGCCGGGTTTTTTTATTTACGCACTTGTTCACATTTATACAGCGTGCCATGCTCCTGTCATGCCAAATAAATTTCTTCATTTTCAATCCCGTTTCCTAATGGGGTGCTTTTGCTTGTTGAGTGTTTTGAAGCTGGTTTTACCTGCAGTGGCTCAGGGCAGTCCGAAACAGGTCAGTGCGGAGCGTATTCAACACGGGTTTCTTGTTTGTGGAAACATGACCGCTTTGTTTGATGAGAACAGTCAGGTGGTCTGGCAGGTCGATGGTGGGTCACGCGATGGTTACGTCTTGGGCAATGGGAATCTGTTGATCTCCAACGGACGGGTAGCACGCGAGTATACCCGATCCAATGAGGTGGTTTGGTCTTATCAATTGAATGCGGTGAACAAGGAGTTGGGGACGGCTGTTCGATTGGATTCCGGGAACACCATGCTAGTGGAGCGGGGGATCAAGCCCCGTTTGCTTGAGATCAATGCACAGGGTGAGATTAAGGCTGAAATTCCGCTTCAACCCGATACTGACAATGCCCATATGCAAACCCGCATGGCGCGAAAGTTGGCAAATGGAAACTATATTGCACCTCATTTGCTTGGGTTTGCCATCAAGGAGTATGCTCCTGACGGGACGGTGCTCAAGACCATCCGCACGGATCTTGCGGAATTGGGGGGACGTGAAGAGGAAAATTGGCCGTTCACCGCGATTCGATTGGCGAATGGCAATACTCTGGCGAATTTAACGCATGGAAACAAGACCGTTGAATTCGATATATCTGGCAAGGTTGTATGGCGTGTGGATAACACTGATGTGGAAGGAAGGTTTAGTGATCCATGCGGTGGTCAGCGTTTGCCCAACGGTAACACTGTGATTGCCAGTTACGCTCAACGTGATGCATCCAAACCGCGTTTGTTTGAAATCACTCCGGACAAGAAAGTGGTTTGGGAGTTTTTTCACCCGAGCGCACATGCGCACGGGATTCATGTGATTTCCACGAATGGGAAGAAGCTGTCAGATGCGGGTTTGAAGTGATGGTTTGCTTCGGGCTTAGTATTGGTTAGCTCAGGGCTTCCTGATCGACTTAGCAAGGACTTCAGCGATGTGTAGAGGGTTGCGGTCTGTGAGATGTTCAATCTGATGGCGGCAACTGGTTCCATTGGATATAACCTGAGCCTTTTCGGGATATTGATTCAGCATCTCAGCAAGTTGATTTCCCACTTGAACCGAAAGTTCATATTCCGATTCAGAAGCGCCAAAAGCGCCAGCCATGCCACAGCAGCCTGATGCCAGGATTTCGGGTTTTATATCGGGCCACAAATGCTGTTTCAGTTGTTGGATATAGGAAGTGTTTGTCAAAGCTTTCGCATGGCAATGCACGTGAGTGACGGCAGGTGTTTGGGGAGGGTGAAATCGATCACGCCATTCAGGGTGTTTTTCACATTGTTGGGCCAGGAAGGCTTCCAGCAAGTGACAGCGGTTTGCGATGGTGTCCGCGCCTTTTACACCAAGTTCCGTGTAATCTTCCCGAAACATCGAAAAGCAGGAGGGTTCAAGAAACAGGATCGGAGTTTTCGGGTTTCGTTCAATCAGATCGATGTTATGTTGACCTAGTCGACGCGCTCGACGGAGGTCGCCTTGGCTGAAGGAGGGTCTTCCGCAGCATCGGCGCCCAAGGAGCAAACGCACTTCAAAGCCCAGATGTTCCAAAACTTCCACGGCAGCTTTTCCGATATGTGGGTCGTAATAACGGGCAAACGTGTCATCCCAGAGGTATACAGGGCCGTTGGGGGTAGGGTGATTGGAAACACGTTGAGCGAACCATCTATCAAAACGCTGATTGGCAAAGTTTGGTAATGGACGTTTGATGGACAAATTGAATGGTTTTTCCAATCTTCTTCTCAACCAGTTCCAGGATTGCATGCGATTGCTCCAAGCCGGGAAATGAGATGCCCACTCGGCAATCCAATCCACATGACCAAACAACCATTGGGATAGAGTTGCGCCGTGCCGGTCTCTCATGACCTGTTGGAGTTCGGCCTTGATCAATGCCATATCAACGTTGGAAGGGCACTCCGCTTTGCATGCCTTGCAGGATAAACAATGTCCCAAGGCTTCCTGAAGCATGAGTGGCATATCTTCCTTCGCACGTCCTTCCTGAGTCCAGGTGCGAATCAAATTTGCCCGACCACGCGTGGACATGATTTCTTCCCCGGTGGCCTGAAAGGTGGGGCACATGGTGGCGGGCGCTTTTCGGCAGCCTCCGCAGCCGTTGCACTGCGCGAGGTTGTCGGTCCAGTGTGCATCCTTCGCGGCAAAGGCCAACTCCGGATTGAAGGTGGCCGCTGGGGATTGGGATGTTATGGGGTGACGCAAACAGGAATCGATTCGGTATCTTTTGTCGAGATCAATGACCTTCCCGGGATTCAATCGCCATGAAGGATCGAAAGTCTCCTTGATTTTTCGATGAAGATCCATCAACTCGGGGCCGATGTGATCTTCCAGATATTCGCTACGCGCGATACCGACGCCATGTTCGGCAGCCAGTGAGCCCTTGAAGGTTTTTACAAGCTGGGAGATGTCATCTGCGACCGCTCGAAATCGACGAATATCTTCCGGTAATAGTATGTTCAACACCGGTCGGATGTGGAGCAAACCCGATGCCGCATGTCCGTAGTAACAGGCTTCGAGCTTTTGTGCTGCCAGGATTTTTTGAAGTTCTCGAACGTATTCGGGGAGAACTTTGGGGCACACCGCTGTGTCCTCAATGCCGGTTGTGGGTTTGGCTGCTCCCTTGCATCCCGTTAAAAGGCTGAGCCCGGCCTTGCGCAATTGCCAGACAAGCTGCATGGAGCTCGAATCCTGGAGCATGAGTCGACGTTTTCCCAATCTTCGTTTTCCGAGCTGATCCAGGCAATCTGCAACGTCTTCCTGAAACTCAACCATAAGGATGGATTCACATGGTTTGTCATCCAGTTCGAGTAGACTTCTTGCTTGCTGGAAGAGCAATTGTCCGCGTGTTTGATCAAACAGGATGCGGTCGATGTGTTCAATGGCACTGGGTTTCAAGTCGGCCACATCCACGGAAGCCTGCATGGCGTCAGTGGCGGAGTCGAAAAACAACAATCCCAGGCCTTTCTCCTTTGGTAACGGTACAATGTTCAGTTCCGCTCCCGCAATCACGGCCAGGGTGCCTTCGCTGCCGGAAAGGAGTTGAGTCCAATGTGTTGGTTGATCAAGGCATTTTCTCAAACCATAGCCGTGCCATCGTTTAATCATTCCGTCGGGAAATG
The DNA here is from genome assembly GCA_027619545.1 of Verrucomicrobiota bacterium. Taxonomy (GTDB): domain Bacteria; phylum Verrucomicrobiota; class Verrucomicrobiia; order Limisphaerales; family AAA164-E04; genus AAA164-E04. The sequence continues at coordinate 18,727 of JAQCFT010000021.1, forward strand.
TTTTCCGAATCAACCCGGCATTGGATTGGATATGGAACAGGAGGTCCTCGAGCCAATCTGTCGTCATGTTGCCATGGTTGTCGAAGGTGACGCGGGTGCCATCCGATTTGATTAAATCCAGAGATCTGACATGATCACCGGTGACACCGTATGCCGAGACTCGGGCACCTGAGGAGTTATTGGCGATCATGCCTCCAAGCGTGGCTCGTGAACTGGTGGCAACATCGGGGCCAAATTGAAATCCATGGGGATGAAGAAAAGCATTCAACGCATCCAAGACAACCCCGGGACCGACTCGAATGCTCTTTTGGTCGGGATCAAACGAATGAATCTGCTTATTGAAACGTTGGCAGTCCATGATCAGTCCCTCACCGATGGCCCCACCGGCAAGCCCTGATCCAGAGCCGCGGGGGGTCACGGACAGCCCTTCATCCGCAGCCATCCGAAACACGCGAGACATTTCTTCCGGTCCTTTGGGAAATGCCACGGCCTTGGGGGTTATTTCGTAAATCGAAGCATCGGTTGCGTAGAGCTGCCGGGTGACGGCATCGCTGCGGATGTCCACTCCTGTCGAGGTCCAACTGCTTTGTATTGTGGAGGTCTTGGCCATGGGGAGAATGAGATGTCAACACAGTTGCCTCAGATTGTTTTCCCGATTTCCGGAACCTGTGCAAAGCAGCAGTTTACCAGGATTCATGGCCTGATAGCCAGACCATGAATCCTGATGAGTTTCTATTTGAAAAACTGATGATTAAACTCCGGGTGCACGGGGAAGCAAGTTACAATCAGACTCAATATGCTTTGTGTTAAAGAAAATCGAATGATCCCGGCATGTGTTTTAGGCTGAATTCAAGCCTTACCTGCCCGGAAAACCCGGTGCTTTCCATTCTCCTGTCGGTCTTACATTCAAGACTGCTGACTACTGATTGTTAATACGGGTCCAGCGTTGGTGTTTGTAGTTGTTGTAGACCCAGACGAAGTCCGGATTGGATGCGTTTCCTCCACCCCAGTTGAAAACGGATGTGACACCGCTTGATGCATCCTTTGCTGCGCTGATCACGTTGTCGGTGATCCAACGATGTGCATCGGCATGACCATCTGCATAAGAAATGGTGCTGTTGTTGCCGTGGAAGATGGCGAATGGATCAATCCAGCTGGGAGAAGGCGCGACATTGATCACCCAGGTGCCCAGGTTGCGTCCACGTGGATCAGCTTCTTCCAGAAAAACCATCGCTTCGGAAGGTCCGTTGATGCCTGTTGTTTTAACATAAGCGGGCTGTGGACCTGAATTGCTGCCTGGAGTGCCGGAGCCTTGCCAAGCGAGTCCATTCATGCCATTTGCTTTTGAGTAACTGTCATACGCCCAGCCCTTACCGGGTTGGAGGCGTTTGGTGCGCAGATCGCCGGGGCAGTGGTAAGCGCCTGTTCCATCGACATATTGAAACAGGGCCCCTTTACGCAGGCCGTTTTCGACGTTGCGTTGTGCTTCCGATTTGGTCATACCGCTGGTGACATCCCTGAACTGCCCGGCGTCCGTGTGAGGTCCGGGCCAGAAACCTCCTGCGGGATTGTCAATCTGGCCCCGCGCAGGGGTTGTATATAGCATGCGATCTTCATTGTCGTCCGCATACATCATAAACCCGAGAATCAGTTGCTTCTGATTGCTGACACAGGCCGCACCGGTTGCTTTGAGTTTTGCTTTGGAAAGGGCCGGCAGGAGCATGCCCGCAAGAATGGCGATGATGGCGATCACCACCAGAAGTTCGATCAGTGTGAAACCTGATGGTGCATTGCGTCGTCGTGCTGAGATATCGTGAATTTGCATGCTTAACCCATGCCGATTGCTGTCTTATCTGTCAAGATGGAACACCGACAAGCATGCGTAACAGATACAATCCGAAAGTCATGAGGCACGATGCTTCGGCTCAAATGCAACGATTGTCTTGCACGTTTACATCTTGCTGGTTTTGGCGGATAATTCTTTCGTATGATTTGTTGAGGCTTATGACCGTAAAGACCGCCAAATTGTTGGGAAAGGATCCTTCGATGGGGAGTGGGGCGAAGCGTTGTGGGATGTTGGTTGCACTCATGCTGATATCTATTCAACCGCAGGTCCCTGCAGCCACGTCTCCATCCTTCTCACGGATTGAATGGCTTCAGGCAGGTTGGAGGGCCGAGCGGATGAGTGAAGCGGATGGGGATTTTTCCGATCCATCGACGCAAGACATAATCGAGAATGTTCCATGGATGAAGGCGGCTTTGGAAAATGTTGTCGAGCTGAGTCCTGAGATTCGGATCAGTCCTGATGGATATGCCTACTTTTTTGAATCCAGTCAACGCACCGGACTGGAGCGGGGAACAAGCGTCTTCAGGGTATTCCCGGGAAAGGGAAATCCGGAGAGGTTTGCAACAGGGTTGCGTGAACCTTTACCGATTGTATTTGACGCATTCGGACAACCGTTTGTTCTTGATGCCGGGTTGAGGGATTCCGGCAATAGTCGATGGTTGAGTCTGATAGAAGGCGCTGATTACGGTTGGCGAAATGTGAGCGATGTTGGCGTTGAGGGGAGGAGGGACTTGTTGGTTGATCGACACACATTGCCAACCAATTCCATGTCGCTGCTCGGAAATGTCATGGCACCCGTTGCGGTGTTGTTACAACATCCCGTTAGTGTCATTGCGCAAACCGATTCAGGATGGTCGGTTGATTCACCTCAGGTCTTTATTGTAGTTGGCAAAAAGGATGGGGATTACGAGGTGGGATCATACTTCAGCCATCCTGCCGGGACTGGATTTGATCTGGTCTTTAGAACCACCTTGGCGCGTTCTGGTTTGCCGATGTTGTTGACCCGGGGAGCAGAGTCCGGTTTGATCCTGGCCCAAACCCCTTTGAATGGTGCGCGACCTGCAAGTTTTCGTTTCTTCGATCCCAAGCTTGAATTTTCGCCTGAGTCCGTTCGCATCAAACAGTTGCTGGGAGCAGATCCTCTCTCCCAATCAACGGCCTTTCTGATTCAGTGCTTGGACCGCAAGGATCGCCGCATCCGCATGAAAGCGCAGTTTGAATTGGCGGCCCGTGGAGAGGTTGCATTGGATGAATTGTTTCGACGCGTGAAAAATCCCTTTCTAACCATCGGTCGTCTGCACGCCTTATGGAGCATTCGTTTAATAATATCCCAACAACCTGAACAGCGGTTGAAACTTTCAAATGAGGGTTGGGAGACATCCCTGCTGGCTGATCCCGAGCCCCGGGTGCGTTCAACTGCTTTGGAGATTTATGCCATGACGGGCGGGCTCAATCGTGAGAGGTTGGTTGGCGAAGCACTGAGAGACGCGGACCCCGGCGTGAGATTACTCGCGGTGAAATTGTTGGGGGCACTTGATTTGAAAGGATACAAACAGAGTCTTCTGGATTGGATGGTTCGAGCGGAAAATCAACAGCACGCCCAGCAACAGGCGGCAAGGATTGCCTTGTCGAACCTGATGTCCGCTGAAGAGTTCATGGAGCTGGTGACGCATCCTGAAGACAAGATCAGGATGGCCGCCTTGCTGGGGCTTCGGAGAAAGCGGCATGTTGGCATACAGGAATTTCTTCATGATGCTAATCCGTTCATCACTGTTGAAGCGGCTTGTGCAATTTTGGAGGAATCTGTCCGGGAGGCTTTTCCTGCTCTGGCCAGCATGCATGCAACCCGATCGGATTGGTCGCCTGCATTCGCGTCAGTCGATCAGCACTTGCCGGATTGGAGCATATTGGAATCCATGCTGCTTCATGTTTATGCCGCAAATGCCATGCTGCAGGAACCCGTCCACATTCGAGCGCTGGCGGAAGCGGTCGAGTCGAGGAAGTATGAAAGTAATATCCGCGCGCGTTGTTCAGAACGGCTCCTCAATTGGTTGGGAGATAAGACAGAGAACAGCGATCGCTGGGACGAGGCATTCGATGACATCTGGAAGGAGCGTGCAGATGCATGGGTGAAGGCGGATCTCGAGGGGCAGCGTCGTTTCATGCTCGAGTATATTCGAATTCGCGAATGGAAACATCATGCCCGGTTGCTTGAAAACATCTTTCGAGGATTTACGGAGAGTCATCAGAACCGTGCCAAGGCTTTGTGGACCCTGGCTGATTGGCGTGTTCCCCAGTTGCAGTCCCTCATTCGGGAGGCTTTGATCTCAAACAGCGCGTTGCTTCGCAAGGAAGCGGTGTTGATTCAATCAGGACTCAATCCGGATGATCAGGTTGCCGGGTGGGTGGGCCAGTTGGAGTCCGGTGAATTAGGCCTATGGCAAGCAGCATTGAAGCAACTCGGTTCATCCAGAGATCGACGGGTTGATTCTGTCTTGTTGTATTGGTTGGATGAGGCATTGAACGGGAATCTGTCCTTGGAATGGCATCGGGACTTGATGGAGGCGGCTCAACAGCGAACTCCACCCGTGATCCGGCAGAAACTGGCAGACTTGAAGACAAAACATGGACAATAGCCGTGGAGCCCAAGCATCATGAACATCCGAACCGAAGAACGAAAAGCGGAAGTAGCATGGTTCAGTGCGCTGTGTTCGGATGATTATCAGTATTTGGGCGTGCCGGATGGCCGGTTGCGAAGCAGCTTTGCTCATTGTAAATCAATTGTTCAGCGAGCTGATCTAAACGGTTACCAGAACATTCTTTTGCCATCCTCTTATCAGGTGGGGCAGGACACACTCACTTTTGCTGCAGCCATGGCCGAACAAACACGCCAGATCCAGTTGCTCGCAGCCATCAGGTGTGGTGAGGTGCATCCACCCATGCTTGCGCGTGCAGTCAGTACATTGGACCATATGCTGGAAGGGCGATTGACATTGAATATCATTTCATCCGATTTGCCGGGAACAAAGCTCGATTCGGAAAGCCGGTACCGCCGGTCCGCCGAGGTGATCCAGATCCTGCAACAGGCATGGACACAGGATGCGATTGATTTCGAAGGTGAGTTTTATCAAATCCAGCTTTCTTCCGAACCGATCAAACCATACCAGCAGAATGGCGGTCCATTACTTTACTTCGGCGGTTACTCCGAAGCAGCGCGGGAATTGTGTGCCCGGTTTTGCGATGTTTATTTGTTGTGGCCTGATGTTGAGCAACGATTGGAACAGGTCAGGAATGATATTGCAGAACGAGCCACAAAGCATGGACGCAAATTGGATTATGGATTGAGGATCCACGTGATCGTGCGTGAGACAGAAGCGGAAGCGCGGGCGGCGGCTAGGCGTTTGGTGTCGCGGCTGGAATCGGACAAAGGTTCGGAGATCAAGCATCGCGCACAGGATTCACGATCCGCCGGGGTAATTGTTCAGGATCATTTGCGAGGACTTGCCGACGAGGAAGGTTACGTTGAACCTGAAATTTGGACCGGTATCGGGCGAGCACGCTCAGGGTGCGGTTCGGCTATTGTGGGCGATCCTGATCAAGTGCTTCGAAAGTTGGAAAGGTATATGGAAATGGGCTTTCGTGCGTTCGTTCTATCCGGGTATCCGCACGTGGAGGAGTGTGATTTGTTCGCCAGGTATGTGCTTCCCAGGCTGAACACCTGCCGCTTGGCCGAACTTCAGGGCCGCAGGCCTTCAACGACTCCGGCCACTCCGCTTACCCATGGTCCCAGGACATGATCCAGCTCTATAGCTTTTCTTCGATGACATGCAGCTTGTTCACCTCGAGTGAACCGATTTTCTGGTGGACGCCTCCTGGCCAGATGACTTCCAGAGATTCGAGTTCGCCGTTGGTTCCCAATCCCAGAGTGATGGTCTTTTCTGACTGTGACAAATAGCTGCGCGTTGGCATGACTTGTCTCCATAAATCGTGGCCGGACACGCGGCCGTGCACCCATGCGCCAATAGCGTCCCGGTTGTTTTTCTTGCCGACGAGGTTGAGGCGAATCCATCGATGACCCAGTTGGTGGTCGTTGCGCAATAACTTGGGGGGGGCGTTGACCTGTGCCATCAGGACGTCCAGATCTCCATCGCCATCAATATCCGCAAATGCCGAACCGCGTCCCACGATGGGGGAGAAAAAGTCGCTGCCTGCTTTTGCTTTGGATACTTCAAGGAACCTGCAACCATGTTCGGGACCGGCATTCCAGAACAGGTGGGCCGCTTGTTCGTAATGCTGGCTTTCCTGGATTTGCTGAATGTCTTCCTCGAGATGGCCATTTGCAGTCAACATATCCTGCCAGCCGTCCAGGTCATAATCGAAAAAGAACAAACCAAACTTCAGAGCCAATCGACTGGCCGGTCCGATTCCTGCGGGAACGGCTTCATCGGTGAAGATGAGATTGTCCGCTTTGCCGACGTAGAGTGCGGTCATTTCGTTGGCAAAGTTCGCGATGCCGATTCCCATGGCGTCGTCCTCACGAAAACGGGCGGTATCGATACCCATGGCTCCGCGTGCCTTGCCGTAACTGTCAAAAGCAATGCCGCTCATGGAACCGATTTCTTTGAATGTGCCGTCTTTTTGGTTTTGGAAAACAAAGTTTTGAACCGTGTCATTGGCCACCACCAGATCGATCCATCCATCAAAATCGAGATCCACCGGAGCAACACCCAGTGATTTCGCCACCGCAACTTGTGTGGCGGTGTTCTTTATCTGAACGCCTGCTGTTTCTGATATATCTGTGAACGTGCCGTTTCCTTCGTTGCGGTACAGGTAGGGGAATGCGCCCTGGAAGTTCATGGGTTGACCGTAGGCGCGTCCCAGGCCGGTGAGTGTTGCGCCCTGTTCGAAATCGATTTCAGGGGACCATTTTACGTAGTTGCCCACATACAGATCCAGGTCTCCGTCGTTGTCCAGATCAAACCACGCGGCACAAGTGCTCCAGGTGGTCTCGTCTCCCTGTAGTCCGGCTTTTTGCGTAACATCTTCAAACGTTCCGTCACCTTTGTTACGCAGCAAGCGGTTGTGGAATACAGTTGAGATGAATAAGTCAGGCCATCCGTCATTATCGAAATCACCCACCGCCACCCCCATGCCATAATCAACAATATTCAATCCGGCAGCTTCGGTCACATTTTTGAAATGACCCGTTCCGTCGTTCTCGTAGAGCGCGTGGGTGGGTTGAGATTGTCCCTCGGGAACATGCCCTTCCCAATAGCGCGAGTTAACAAAGAAAAGATCCTGAGCGCCGTCCTGATTGTAATCCAGAAATGCCACGCCACCCCCCATGGTTTCCGGAAGCAGTTTGTCGCCATAGGCACCGTTGATATGCCGAAAACCGATGCCGGCTTCTTCGGTGATGTTAGAAAAGGAAACCATCGGAACACTGGCCGGCTGCCGGTCCTGAACTTCGGGGACGGATATTTCCGTTACCTTTTCCTCTGGGTTTTCGGGGGTGCGATTTTTCCATGCGTAGATTCCCAAGGCGATGACGATGATTCCAGCCAATACGAAGGCCGAGCCTTTGAAAGCTTTGCCGATGATGGCATCGTCTTGGACTTCGGGTGGTAAATCGTTTTGTGGTGGCTGGCTGCTCATGAGATGTGAGTTAAATCAGGGTGACTGTTTGGGGGCGATCTCCGAGGTCAGTTTTCGGCATAGTTGAAATAACCGATGAACATTTCCTCCCAGGATTGTTCACCGAAGCGGACGGTGTCATTGGGGTCGGGGTTGAATCTGTTTTGAGCGGTGTTGTCGAACCAGCCTTCACAAATCATGACGGTTCCAGCCGGAACCTGTTTGGGGGCTTCGAGTCGATACAGGGCCTGCCAGTCGAAGAAATAAGCCGGCACGCTGAGGACCACTTCTTGTGAACCGTCGGGATACTTCAAGGTGAACTTTGCTGCCGCTCCGCGATAGTGCATGTGTGGGCTGAATTCGTAGATCGTCGAAGCCCTGTCGAAGCGTTGGGTCGCCTGCACACGGACATCGCGCGAGTTGGGGGGGATACGAAAGTTCACGTCATACGCAGAGCTGGTGACGATTTCACGACGGGGCTGCTCGTCTGCCAAGTAGAAACCCAGCTGGGTTTGATCCGTTGCTGCCTTGCCATTGGTGGTGTAGTGCATTTGGAAAACGATCAGGTCGTTCTTTCTGAGCTTCTTTCCGGTGCCTTCCGGAAAGGGAACCTGTTCCATGCCGGGAAGGTATGCTGCAAAATAACCTGCCAAACCGGCTCTCAGGGCAATCAGTTTAGACATGGTTCCTTTGAAAACGAGGCAGTGATGAACGACGGATCTGTCGCCTGGTTTGACTGCCGCAGCTTTGAGCCAGACATCCGAGTCGAATGGACTTTCAGAGAAGAAGTATTTGTAATCCACGGATCCCTGCGCGGGGATGCTTTGAAGAGGGATCGATACCACATGATCCGGTTTGCCCAGCGGCCAGTCGACCGGTTCGGGAGTTTCGGTTTCGGCCAAAGGATCTCCCCCATCGCCCCGGGGGGCGCCACGATCGATCCAGTCGACCAAGGTGGCGATTTCTTCATCGCTCATGGATTTGGTGTTGCTGAAAGCGCTGTATTTGGGATCGGCGTGCCAGGGCGGCATTTCACCTGCCAATACGGCGGACTTGATGAGACCCGAGAATTCCTGAATGACATCATAACTGGTCATTGCCCACGGGGCGATGTCTCCCGGTGTATGACAGGGAAAGCAGTGTTGCTGCAGCATGGGGGCGATGTGTTCACTGTAGGTGGTCTCCGGAAGAGCGTCCACGCCGTTGGCCACGCCAAAGGGGCGGAGCCGGGTTACTTCGGGCTCTGATCCTGCCATGAGAGCTTCAATGGCCTCTGTCAGCGGTGCCCAATCGGTAACAGATTTTCCTGTATCCACATTCAATGTCACTGGTCCCCGATAAGCGATCGACCAATCCCTCGTATTCACCAGGATGGCTTCGGGGACTTCACCGGATGAAAGGGTTCGGGTGACAGCCTGGGTGAGATCCTGCAATATGGGCAGGGTGAGGGAATTCGAGCCGAACCTTTCGAGGAGGCTTTCACGGTCGTTTTCATCCGAAAGCAGCACATTCCAAATATGGAGAGAATCCGGATCATAATTGGCACTGATTTCGGCAAGGTCGGGCGCCCAGGTTTCGATGAATTCCGGTTGATCTCCAGCCAGTAAAAGGACGATTCCCTTGGCGTCCCAATGGTAATACAATTCGTGTGCCTGTCCCTGCAGATCAAGGAGGCGGAAATTGCTGGCCTGGCGTGGCGGAGCTGCCAATCGTTTCTTCAACCTGAAGAAACGGGCGTCGGAAGTGCCACAGATGGGGTCCGTAAAGGTCCTGGGTTTCGAGGGCGTTCCCTTAAAGAACATCACCGGCTCCCATTCTTCCCCCTCCATCAATTGGGCCTGGGTTTCCAGGACATATTGGTCGTTTGAACTGGTAACCATTTCAAGTTCAACGGTATTGCCGGTAGGGGCAATATTCAATGTTTCCGTAGTTTGAGCCAGGACATTGTTCACGCCGTATAGCGCTACCAGTAATGTCCATATTTGCAAGGTGATGTGATTTGAAAGAGCTGTTGTCTTCATGTGTCCAATTTCTAAAGCAAGTACTCATAAGTGGCATGAATATTGGAAAAGCTCAAGGTTTAGCTTGGGCTTAGTTTTTGGAAACACGTAATACGCTCCATTTACGAGAGGTTCACTGTGCGAAAGCTGCAAAGGAAGCGGGAGGTCTTAATCATTCCCGGTTTAGAAACTTTGAAAACTACCGTCTGAGGGTCATCGCTCACTGCGGATAACATAACAAATTCCAACCATGAAAATAGGATTTCCCCAAACTTTGGTGTAGACCCGGTGTAGATCCAAAAAAGGATGGTGGTAGGAACAGGATTTAC
>JAQCFT010000352.1 GCA_027619545.1 Verrucomicrobiota bacterium
ACCTGACGACACGGGACTTTTACTCGTTGACCGTTCTCAATCCCGAACAGTTGGTCCCGCTCTTCGCACCATGGATCAAATTCCACCGGACAGAACCATTCGGGTTACTCGGCAAATCGAAATCAAATTCCATGGCATCGGCTTGGTGTTGGTCTGTTATTGCTATTTTGCATTGCTTTGGCATGCAATTAGCTTATTTCTGTCCCCCACTCCACCTGACAACATGGCAGAGTGGAACCGATACCATGGAAGCCCGACATACGAAAATGAGATCCTTTGCCAAATTCCGCACCCTCCTGTATCTGACCGCCTGTTTGCTGACAAATATTCTTTTCCATCCATACAGTCTGTTCGCCGAACAAGTGGTTATTTCAGAAATCATGTATCACCCTCGTGGTGATGCACCGGAATTTTTGGAGATGCACAATCAAAGCACCACACCTTTGGACATGATCCAATGGTCGCTTGCGGGTGGCGTTTCCTATCAATTTCCAGATTTCGACCCCGTCAGGGCTGACCAAGCCTTTTTGAAAGCAGGGGAGAGGATCGTCATTGGCGACCGAAGCAGTGAAGAACTCCGCACCTTCTATGGCATTCCTGATTCCGTGCGGGTATTTGGCCCATGGACAGGCAAATTGGGTGATGGAGGGGATACCATCATCGTAAAAGACAAAAACGGGGTCACTGTTGTTCAAGTAGACTACGAAGACTCGGGCGACTGGCCGGTCGCTGCGGACGGATTGGGGCATTCTCTGGTGTTGAAAAACGGAGATGGCATGGTCAATGATCCGAGATCCTGGTCGACCAGCCTCAAGCGGGAAGGCACACCAGGCACGGAACCCATTGAAGGAGCCGAAACTCCGATCGAGACTCCCGAGATTGACCTAACCACCGGAATTGCACTGGTTGATTTCCCGGATACATGGAAATTCCATGACGGCAACCAAGACCTCGGCACATCCTGGAAAAACGTGGCTTACGATGATTCGGACTGGAAACAAGGAGGCGGCCTGTTCGGTTTTGAAAACTCAGCCCTGCCCTCACCCGGCATTCGAACCCCCCTGAATGATGAAGATCAGTTGACATATTACTTCAGAAAAGAATTCCAATTTTCAGGAAACCCGGATCTCACCACTCTGCGTTTGGACACCATTCTGGATGATGGAGCCGCTTTCTACCTGAATGGACAGGAAATGGGGCGGATCCGTTTACCCGACGGCACGCTGACCTTCACGACAACGGCAGCCGGTGGCGCAGTCTCTAACGCAACGATTGAAGAAGATATCCTTTCGGCACCTGGATCCATGCTGAAAACCGGAACCAATCTGCTGGCTGTGGAAGTTCACCAGATCAACCCCACCTCATCGGATGTTGTATTTGGAGCGCGATTGCGGATGTCCACTCAAAGCAGCAATTCCGTCGTTCTCAACGAAGTTCTTCCACTTGCCGGCAGCAAAGGATTCATTGAGTTTTACAACCCTCTTTCATCTCCCCAAAACTTGCGGGACCATTACCTATCTGATACCCCGGGCCGCCTGGCCCAATTCAAAATCAACCAAGACCTTGTTTTGCAGCCTGAAAGTTTTGGGGTCATTCGTTTCGGGGAAACCGGACTGACCCCAAGCTCGGAGACAACACTTTACCTGACATCACCGGATGGAAAAACGCCCCTTTCAGCTATTCGGGCGACCATTACCCAGGATGGGCGCTCCATTGGAAGAAAGCCGGATGGCGGCGCTGCATGGTTTGCATTTACGACGCCCACACCGGATGACCAGAACGGAAGCGACAGCATTCGGCCAGAAGTGCATCTGAACGAAGCACACTATTCAGAAGACGGGGACTTGGAGTGGGTGGAGGTATTCAACCAAGGTAACAACCCAATTCCCGCCAACACGCTTCGCATCATGCTGGCTGACGCGTTCGAGGACGCAATCCTGATCGAACAAGTCATTCCAGCCGGGAGCAGGTTGCAAGTGAGCACCCCGGCAAAACTTGGCAAAGGGCGCCATACCCTGTCGATTGTCAACCGGCAGAACACAGTGTTGAAGGCTTATCGTTTTGACACGCCACGTCTCGGATGGACCTGGCAGGCGTTTCCGGAAGGTGGCACAGAGTGGTATGCAAGCGAATCCCCCACTCCAAATTCAGCGAATCAACCGATCATCCGAACTGAAATCGTCATCAATGAAATCATGTATGACCCCCCCTCCAATTTGACCAGGGGAGAATACATTGAACTCTTTAATCGTGGCAGCGAAACGATTGATCTCACCGGATGGGCATTTGAAGATGGCATCAGCTACATGTTCCCTGCAGGAACCACCATGGCACCCGGCGCCTTCTTGATAGTGGCCTCCGATTTAAATGCTTTCCGCGAAATTTACGGTAATGCCCCCGTCGCAGGGGAATTCGACGGTCAATTGAGCAACAATGGCGAACGCATTCGCCTGGTGGACCAATGGGGTAACCTTGCAGACGAAGTGGACTACAGAGCTGGAGGAGAATGGCCCGAACTCGCCAACGGAGGCGGAAGCAGCCTGGAACTCACCCACCCCCACGCAGACAATGCGTTCGGCTCCGCCTGGCGATCCAGTGATGAGACTTCCAAATCGGATTGGCAAACCTTTCGTTATCAGGACACATTCCAGCAGTTGCGCACCTTCGGCAGCGCGACCGATTACAAGGAAATCTATTTCCATCTCGTGAACGATGGATATGTCATGCTGCGCGACATCCAATTGATTCGACTTCGAGACGGAACCGATATTCTCAACAATGCAGACCGCATGTCCGGCAACAACCGCAGTGCCACTGGCTGGCTGGCACAAGGAAATCACTGGCAGACTGACATGGATGATGAAGGGGTGATGCACCTCATCTCCGATGGACGCGGCGACAACCGCCCGAACCGGACCGAAATTGACGCAACATCCATGAATCGGCGGGAGGATTACGAGATCCGATTCAGTGCGCGCTGGGTATCCGGTTCCCCCAGACTGATCTTCTCCACCTGGGACCACAGCATCGCCAACAACTTCCTCATTCCCATTCCTTCCCAACTCGGCACCCCCGGAAAACCCAACTCCAGATTGCAAGAAACCCCTCCGCCGCAATTAGGTCATTTGCAACATTCCCCAGCAGTTCCAACAAGTGCCGATGTGGTGTCCATCACTGCAAATGTACAATCCACCGAAGCACTGGAATATGTCCGCGTGTATCACCGATTGGACAACTCGAATAATTCAGGCACCTGGGATTTCGACGAAATGCACGATGACGGAATTTCAGGAGGTGATTCAGTGGCAGGGGACGGTCAATACAGCCAGGACCTGACGTCCTATCGAGTGAACGGACGGATTGTTCAATTTTATGTGGAAGCCAAAACGGTCAAAGGAGAGATCCAGCACCTGCCCAAAAACGGCCCCAACGCTCCTGCTCTTTATGTTGTGGACAATCGATCGATCAAGACCGATTTACGCACGGTACGCATGGTGGTTTCAGCCTATGACATGGGAGCTATTTCCAGCGGGGAGACAAGCAAGTATGACTACGACTTTCCTCGGCTTTCGAATCATTACTTCAATGCCACATTCATCTCCAATGAGCAGGACATCATTTACAACGCCGGGATAAGAAACTCCGGCAGTCCATGGACACGAGGCGGCAACCTGGACCGAGCCAAAATCAAACTCCCCCAGGATCGACCGTTTCGGGGACGTGTCAAACACAGGTGGGACAACGATGCCGCCAACGGGGGAAGACGGCATCACAACCGTATTGCCCGCTACATGCTTTACCTCCTGGGTCACCCAGTGAACGAAAACGAGTTCATACACACCATGATCAACAACGGGAGTCCGCAATTAAGGGAAGACACCGAGCCAGTCGGAAATGAATTCCTGGATCGCAATTTCGATATGGGAAGCGATGGTGAATTATACCGCATCGATGATGAATGGTGGTTCCGTGATACCTGGGACCGTCAAAATCAGGACGCATCCTGGAACTACAAAAACAGCGATAACCCGGGACGCTACCGCACCGAATGGATGAAGCGAACGCGCGAGACAGAAGATAACTTCAGCGCCTTGATCCGCCTGTTTCAAACCGCCTCGGGAAATTACGATCAGCAAGAGATCGAGCGACTGGCCGACCCAGAAGCCATCATGAAAATGTTTGTGGTACGGGGATACATAGACGATTGGGATTCCATCTCATTGCGACGAGGCAAAAACGGCTACATGTATCGTCGCGCAACAGACGGCAAATTCCAGTTTCTGCACTGGGACAGTGACTTGACCTTTGGAAATGTCGGCGCCCCGTTTTTCCAGGGATTACCCAAGGTCGACACTTACATCCGCCAGCCTTACAACATGCGCCTTTTCCAGTATTACCTGACCGAGTTGCTCGATCAATACACGCATGAATCCCCCCGCATGCTTGCCTGGCTGGATGCGGAAGAAGCAGCCAGCAGCAGCTATAATGTGAATCGCAGCACCTACACCGATTGGTTCCGGTCCAGAGAAAGATACGGTCTAAACCAACTCAGACGCACTGCCGGGCTCGGATTGAATGTCTCCACGAACAACGGGGCTGATTTCGAAACATCCGATGAAACCATCACTCTGCAAGGCCAATCCTCCTCTGGTGTGTTCTCTGTCATCGTGGAAGGCCAACCCCAGGCCCGTTTCACACGAATCGACGAAACCGAATGGAAACTGGAATCCATCCGCACTCGAGAAGGACTGAATACGCTGACGCTGCATGGACTGGATCAATGGGGCAACATACGGGAAACCACACAGATCTCGGTCTCACGCAACGGAAATGCGGTTCCAGTCCTTTCCATTGATGCAAGCCCTGCATCCTGGAACATGGATCTCGATGAATCGCTCAAATTGGATGCCGGCCAGAGCTACGATCCGGA
>JAQCFT010000353.1 GCA_027619545.1 Verrucomicrobiota bacterium
GCCACCACCGCCGCCGCCCCATTTGCCGCCGCCGCCGCCGCCGCCGCCACCACCACTTGCCTGTGGTTTGGGTGTTGCTTCATTAACTCTGATGTTGCGCCCCATGAACTCGGTTCCGTCCAATTCCTTGGCGGCCGTCATGGCTGCATCGCGATCCGTAAAGTTCACAAACGCGAATCCGCGTGAACGTCCGGTCTGACGATCTTCTACGACATAAATGTCGTCAATGTCTCCAAAACTGCTGAATAGATCGCGCAAATCGTCTTCAACTGTCTGGAATGATAGATTACCTACAAACAATTTCATGATGTTACTTGAGCAGTGGAAAAATACCTTCCCGTGCATTCGGGGATACCAACTGACTGAAGAATGTTCTCAAACGAAGGAGGGCCTACTTTTGAATTGATCCGCTTTCTGTCGGCGACTAAGGTCTTTGACCACTTTGTTGGTGAGACAATGGTTGAACCTGCCCGTTCTGTCAATCTCCAATCCATGACCAGACAACTTTTTAGCAATCATTTTCGGAGGGGCTTCAAGCTCATGCAATCCTCTTTGTTTTCAGTAGAATGAACAAACATGCTCATCGGGCTTCAGATGATCCCTTAGCCAGTTCCCTATTGGAACAACTTTCAGAATGCACCGCCAGGGATGCTTTCAAATTGGATGCAGTTCTGCACCGGTTGCTGCGGCAGGGAAACAGGGGGGAATCCGGTCGCAAACAGCTCCAATCCATCGCTCAACGCATCCAGCGCTCAAAAGAGATGGTTCAAAAGCGCAGGAATCTCCTGCCTCCGGTCCAATATCCTGGACATTTGCCCGTTTCCAATCGGGTGGAGGAGATTGTGCGTGCGATTCAGGAACATCAGGTGTTGGTATTGTCCGGGGAAACGGGATCCGGCAAGAGTACTCAGATCCCTAAAATGTGTCTGAGTGCCGGTCGCGGCTTGAGGGGAAAAATCGGATGCACCCAACCCCGCCGTGTTGCAGCTCAATCTCTGTCGAAACGGGTTGCTGAAGAATTAAATGTGCCATTGGGACGAGAAGTAGGGTGCAAGATCCGTTTTCAAGACGAATCATCCCCCCAATCCTACATCAAATTCATGACCGATGGGATCCTTCTCTCGGAACTTCAAAATGATCCTTCCTTGAGTGATTACGACACCCTGATCATTGATGAGGCGCATGAACGGTCCCTGAATATTGATTTTATTCTGGGCCATCTGCGTGGGTTGCTGGAATCACGTCCCGATCTCAAGTTGATCATCACTTCGGCCACCATTGACACACGCACTTTTTCAGAAGCTTTTCAAAATGCCCCGATCATCGAAGTCTCAGGAAAGCTGTATCCGGTGGAAGTGCTTTATCGGCCCATGGACGAAGCAATGGTGGAACAAGGCAACCTGTCCTATGTGGATGCCGCTGTTGATACGGTATTGGAGATACTGGGGGACAATCACAGGGGCGATGTGCTGGTTTTCATGCCTTCCGAGCGGGATATACGTGAAACCGTGGACGCGCTGGGGAAGCAAATATCGGGCTCAGTGGAATTGATGCCGCTTTTTGGGCGTCTTGCAAGCGGGGATCAGCAGAAGGTCTTTCAATCCGCCAGCAAACAGCGTGTCATCGTCGCCACGAATATCGCCGAAACTTCATTGACCCTGCCCGGTATCCGCTTTGTGGTGGACACTGGTTTTGCTAGGGTGAGTCGTTACAGTCCAGGAACCCATACAAGACGCCTGCCTATCGAACCGATTGCGCAGAGCAATGCCAATCAGCGCAAGGGGCGTTGCGGGCGAGTTGCCGAAGGGATTTGTTATCGCCTTTATTCGGAAGTGGATTTTGAAGCTCGACCTGTGTTCCTTCCGCCGGAGATTCAGCGGTGCAATCTGGCTGAGGTGATTTTGAAAATGAAGGCCTTTCACCTTGGTGATATGGAGACGTTCCCTTTCATACAACCTCCCAAACCGTCCGCCATCAAGGCGGGCATGCAATTGTTGAAGGAATTGGGCGCTTTGGACGTCAGGAATGAATTGACTTCGCTGGGAAGCAAGCTGGCACGGCTTCCTTTGGATCCGACTATTGGGCGGATGATATTGGAAGCGGAAAAGGAAGGAGTGGTTGAGGAAATTGTGATCATTGCCTCGGGCTTGAGCATTCAGGATCCCCGGGAGCGTCCCATGGACGCCGCCGAACACGCGGATCGTGCTCATCGGCAGTTCTTGCATCCAAAATCAGATTTCCTCACCTTGTTGAATCTGTGGAATGCCTTTCATGACGAATGGGAACGTCTCAAAACACAGAATCAACTGAGAAAGTTCTGTCGTGCCCATTTCCTCAATTACATGAGAATGCGCGAGTGGCGAGATATTTATCGCCAGATACATTCCGTTCTGGGAGATATCCGGATTCGTATTTCACCTTCATTCGGCGAAGGAAACAAAGCCGAAGATCAACGATGGTATGCTGCCATTCACCGAAGTATCCTGTCCGGTCTGCTCAGTCAATCTGCTCGACGAAAAGATCGAAACCAATACGCGGGCGTTTCGGGAAGGTCTTTGAGTCTGTTTCCTGGATCCGTCCTTTTCGAACGTCAGGATCCCAAGGAAGCCAAGGCTGGAAAGAAGAAAACGAAAAGGAAAGGGGGATCGGAATGGATTGTATCCGCCGAAGTCGTCGAGACTTCCCGGACTTATGCCCGGACCAATGCGGCCATCCAAGCCGACTGGATTGTTAAATTGGGGGCACATTTGTGCCTTTATTCTCATTTGAATCCTCGATGGGATCGTTCATCCGGTCGGGCTGTATGCACTGAAGTTATTCGCATGGGGGGCGTTGAAATCATGGCGCGGCAGGTGGATTTCGCTCAGTCCAATCCTGATGCCGCCAGGGAAATCATGATATACGAGGGCTTGATTCGTGAGCGCCATGAGACCCAGCTAACCTTCCTGGCCGAAAACGATCGCGTCCTCCAGTCGGTCGAAGAGAGATTGACCCGGATTCGACACGGGGCCTTCATGAATCTTGAAGACCTGCTCTTTGAGTTTTACCACCAAAGACTGCCTCGGGATGTGGCGAGCATTTCCGGACTGCAACATCACTTGAGACGCCACCCTGAAATAGCGGATGGTTTAAGAATGAAGGCGGAAGATCTGTTGAAAGACCGGGTCAGTGGTTCGGATCTTTCGGATTACCCCAATGCGCTCCAATGGGGAGATCATGAGATCAAGGTGGAATATGCCTACGCTCCTGGGGAGACTCATGACGGCATTACCTTGATCCTTTCTCCCGAAGCTGCGGCTTCATTGCAGGATTTCTACCTGCCGTGGTTGATTCCGGGTAACCGCGAATCAGTGATACAATACCTTTTTAAGTCGCTGCCCAAATCCAAACGGCGGGCCATCATGCCTGTCCAGGACAGGGCTCGCGCCGCTTCAGTGGCAGTCGGATCCTGTGGTTGTCACGAATACCTGACCTTTTTATCGGATTGGCTGGAGGATCGGTTTGATTTGAAGGTGCCAGAACACGAATGGGATCTCGGGGGATTGCCCGATCACTTGAGGCCTCGCCTTAATATTGTGAGTCGTAAAGGCAAAACCGTTTATCAGGGGAAACAACTTCAGCAGAGCGAAAAAGCAGTCCTGGATCATCGGAAAGAATTGCAACTGGAAACATGGGAGGATGCTTGTCGAAAATGGGAGCGCCACGATATCCACGGCTGGCCCTCGGGAGATATGCCTGAGCGGGTTTTGGTGGGGCGACAGGGTGATCAGCCTTTGTACGCATACCCCGGACTGTTGTCTCGGGATGGAATGATTTCGGTTCGTCTGTTTTCCTCCAGAGCGGATGCGGAAACTGCCACTCGACTGGGGTGGGTGGCTCTTTGTGAGAAGGATTTTGATCGAGAATTAGGGTGGTGGCGACGTGACTTGGCTCAGTCAAAAGCTCTTGAACGTGCACGCACGTATCATGTGGCAATGGGGAGTTCGGAGTGTTTTGCGCAGGATGCTTATGCATGCCTTCTGGGATACTTGTTTGAGACAGACAACTATCTGCCTCTCACCAGTGCCCGATACGAATCGGTTCTGAGTCAAGCGCGAGCCCGGATCATGGGGCTTTGGGCTGAAGCAGTGGATTTATTGAACCTGACGATGGAATCTTGGCATGCGCTGGCCGTGCATTCCGATCCCTACCCGGGAATGAAGGGGGATTTGGCTTCATTGTTTCCTGCCAGATGGCTTGCACATGTTCCGTATGTGAAATTGCGTCATTATCCGAGGTACCTAAAAGGAATGCTGGTTCGGTGTGAGCGAGCAAAGTCTAACGCGGTCAAGGACCGGGAAAAAACAGCACGATTGGCACCCTGGTTGAAGCGTTTGAACGAAGTGTATGGCCGTCTTGGGGTGGGCGATCAGCGGTGGAAGGATTGGGCACAGCTGAGATGGATGTTGGAAGAGTACAAGGTGTCACTCTTTGCTCAGGAATTGGGCACTGCCGAGCCTGTTTCCGAGAAGCGGATGGCGGCTATTTTGGAAAAGTTGGAGGGATGAAAATCACTCCGCAGATGCAAAACATCTGCGGAGTTTGTCTTACGATTATATTTTAAGACTCGGGTCATCTAGTTGGTTGAGCCGAGTGGAGGAAGCATTCAGTGACTACTTCTTCTTTTTAGCGGCTTTCTTTTTGGCTGGAGCCTTCTTGACTGCCTTTTTAGCAGGTGCTTTTTTGGCGACTTTTTTTACTGCTGCTTCTTTCTTCGCAGGAGCTTTTTTAACCGCTTTTTTGGCAGGTGCCTTTTTCGCGACCTTCTTCGCAGCTTTCTTTTTGGCGGGTGCTTTCTTGACTGCTACCTTCTTGTTCGCCGCTTTCTTTACGACTTTTTTCTTGGCGGGGGCTTTTTTTGCCACTTTTTTT
>JAQCFT010000022.1 GCA_027619545.1 Verrucomicrobiota bacterium
GGTCCACAACAATTGTTGAACGCCTTCTTTGGGGCGATCCTCGCGATGGATCAGGAATTGTGTGGCTGCTTCCTTTTCAGAGGCATCCGGCCATCTGCCGTAGACAAAGAGAAACGCCTCGCGAACGCGTTGGTTGATGTTTTCGATATCTAACAGCTTTTCGGCGGTGTTCCCGGCTTTGGGTTCCAGCAGGGACTGAACCAGCGGTGAATTGGACAGAAACATGGCTTGCTGAAGGGTTGCGTTGTATTCAACCGGGAGCAGATCCGGGAAATGTTCAATGAATGCCTGCCGTAATGCCTGAACGGCGTTATCTGACGACGGTTTGCCGAGATCCTGCCCGGTGGCTGCCAGCAGTGACCGGAACGCTGTTTCGGCCGAGAGAGGTTTCTCCGCAGCCCAAGCGAAAGTGTCGACCGCGTGCGGTCGATCCTGTCCGATCCAGGTCGAGCGTTGATAGGTTTCGCTCAGAACCAATGTCCGAACGAGGCGTTGCACGTCATATCCATGCTCTTCAAAATCCAGCGACAGCCAATGGAGTAGTGCCGGATGGCTGGGGGGGTGTTTCGAATTCATTTCATCCACCGGATGCACGATGCCGCGCCCCATCATGAGTGCCCAAAGACGGTTGACCATGGAACGGGCAAGCAATGGGTTGTCGACTGTGACCGCATCTGCAAGGACCTCTCGGCGGGAGAATTTGGGGATGGAAGGTTCTTGAGGCTGTTGATCTCCCTCGGGCGGAGCGATCAGGTAATACTCAGGAAGGTCGGAATCATTGGCATCCGGATCGGGACGCGTCTCTTCGACGGAGACGCCGTTGAGAAAGGTAAGTGTTGCCGGTTGGGATTCCTTTTTTAAATTGGCGAAACTGATGAAACCGCCAATGGCGGATTCAGCGATGCCTATGCCTCTGGGGGTTTTGACATTCCTGCTGCGATTGAATGCCGCCACCATGGCCCAATAGTGGCCCTGTTTGATCTCATGAGCCAGCGGGTGGTCGTGGCACTGGGCGCATTTGATTTGAGTGCCGAACACGATGGGGGCGATGGCTTCAGCCATGGCCTGATGGTTGTCCTCCCGTTCATACAGGAACCACATGCTTCCCATAGGCGTTGAATGAGTTTCATCCGATCTGGCCAGGATGATCTGACGAGTGACCTGGTCCCAGGGCCTGTTCTCCGCAAAGGATGATTTTAAAAAATCATGCCAGCCATTCTCCTTGCGCCGATCCTCCCACCGTTTGCCGCGACGCTCCATCAGGAATACATCGAACAACTCGGTAAAGTGAACCGCGAACGATTCATTTTTGAGCAATCTGTCGACCTCTTCAGCTCGTTTGGCAATGGAACCGCTCCGTAGAAATCGCTCGGATTCCTGTATCGAGGGGGGCCGTCCGATGAGATCCAGATAAAGGCGACGCTGGAATGTTCGGTCATCACATACCGGGGTCGGAGTGATACCCTCCTGTTCGAGCCTGGTCTCGATGAAGTAGTCGATGGCTTGCGAAGGGGTAAGGTTTTTCGGAGGGGCGGGTAAATTCTCCGGTTCCGCAGGTTCAGGACTGGCATCCGTCCATTCTTGGTCGCCTGCAATGGGGGCAATTTCCTTGAAATGAAGAATCCACTCCCTGATTAAATCAATGGACCTGGTTTCCAGTTGTTTTTTGGGAGGCATGTGAGGGTCGGATCCCTCCAGCAGCACGGTGTAGACCGGACTTGTGTCGGGCATTCCGGCAATCAGGACCGGACCGTTCTCGCCTCCTTTAATCAGACCGTGAAAGGTGCTGAGATCGAGGTCTCCTTTACGTTTTAGCGGGCCATGGCATTTGACACAGTGGTCATTCAAGACCGGCTCTATGTCCGTTTGCCATTCTGGTGCTTTTTGTTCAGCCTGAAGCAGGCAAAAGAGGCTGCTTTGGATGATTCCGAGGAAGGCTATCCTTTTCAATAGCTTGACTGAAGCATGTGCTGTTTGCCAATTCATGGTTTACTTGCTGGATGAGGTTCGATCATACGCGATGATGCCGAAGAATCCAATGCTTAGTTCATCTGAACAAGATTCAGAAAATAAAACATTCTGATTGAATCGGATGCTTTCTGAGCGGATGATTCCCTCAATTACCACGAAAACAGATATGAACGGGGCATTCAAATTAACGGCGGCACCTTTTACGCCATTTCATGAAGATGGAGAAATCAATGTTGATTTGGTTCTTCCAATGGCCGGCCATCTTAAGCGTCATGGAGTACATGCTGCGTTCGTGAACGGAACGACGGGGGAGTATTCCTCTTTGACCATGGACGAGCGTTGCCTTTTGACCGAAGCGTGGATGGATGCCGGACGTGAGCATGAACTCGATATCATGGTGCATGTCGGAGCCAACAGCCTTTCGGATTGCGTCAAATTGACCTCCCATGCCGCCTCGTGTGGGGCCGATGCCATCAGCGCGGTCGCTCCTTCCTACCTGAAACCGGAACGTCTCCCGGTGTTGGTGGATTGGATGTCGGCCATTGCGGCTGAAGCTCCGGATTGTCCATTTTATTATTATCATATACCGGGCTTGACCGGTGTGAACTTTTCCATGAGCGAGTTCCTTCGGGAGGGAATCAACCAGATCCCGAACTTGAAAGGTATCAAGTTTTCAGCGATTCAACCTGCCGAAATTCTGGAATGTCTTCAACGATTCGGAGATTCACATGAGATCTATTATGGCAATGATGAATCCTTGTTGACCGGTCTCGCATTAGGCGTACATGGGGCCATTGGCAGCACCTATAATTTTATGGCTCCAGTTTGTTGGGAGATGATCAAGGCCTTTAAAAATGGGGATCTTGCCAGTGCGCAAAAGTGGCAGTATCGCTCACTGAGTGTGGTTAACCGTTTGGTTCAATCAGGTTATCTGGCCTCTGCCAAAGCCTTGATGAAGCAGTTCGGACTGGATTGCGGAGATGTGCGTTTGCCCCTGGAGTCTGTCAGCAATTCCAGTATGGAACAGGTGCTTGAAGATCTGATGCCGCAGTTCAAAGAGCTCGGATTGCTTTCTTAGGTTGGCTGGAATCTAACCAGTGAGGCATTACTGACCTTTTTGGTTCTCGTTGTTTCTGCGCTGCCACATTTTTTTGACGCTCACCTGTTCGCAGGAGCAAGGGCTACTATTCCCCTCTCTCCGGTAGAATGAGCGACGGTGATGCAGGAATGCCCATGAGTTGAATTAAATTAACTTCAACCCAGCAATCTTCATGATCCGAGCCTGTTTGACCTTGGTTTCCTTTGAGAGATGGGATGCTGATCATTCTGGAATAGATTTGCCGGTCGAACTCAATGCGTGCTTCGAACTCAGGCGGCTCAACGGTTTGTCCTTCGAAAAAGTTAACCCATACCTTGATTCGGTTGAGCTGGATCGGTTGGTGGTATTCGATGAATTCAAACTCCCGATCAGGTGACTGCCTGTGATCTTTGTAGTAGTATCCCTCCTGGCTTTCCGGATGCTCGAAAAACAAGGTTTCCGCTTCAGCGTCTGATTTCGCATACAGATCCAGATCCATTTCTCCACGCCAGCGGATGCCTATCTTGATGGGACCCTCCAACAAGGTTGGAGGTTTGGTGTTGCCGCTTCTTGTCAGATTGGAAGTGATCCAGTCCGTGCTGCCGATTTGACGTTGTATACGGATCATTTCAACCCGTGTATGGAGTGGGGTGATGTTGCTTTCTTCGAAAGCATTGGTGTCCCGGTTATGAATCATGAGTCGCTCAAACACTGTCGGGAGATCCAGGCAAAACGTTTCCAAATGGCCTCCCTGGTTTTGAGTGTAGAGTTTCCAGAACCTTGAAACCGCTTCCTCATGTGCCGGATTGATCCATGGTTCCTGCAAGTAACCCCAATGAACCGGAATGTTCAGCAGCTGTTGCTCTTTTCCAATCGTTCCATAAACCGATTCCCGGGCGGTTAGATGGATGTGTCCGTCGGAGGGGAAGTAATCAGCATGCATCGAATAGGCCGGCTCTCTTACATCGATGTAGAGTGGATTGCCAAGGACGACCAAGCGGGTGTCGACGTTGCCCAGGATCTGGTTCTTTCCGATGAAAGCCGACCATTGTGGAAAACGGATGGCGCCCTGTTGATGGATTTCCTGACCCTCAGTCTCCGAAGAAGGAGGCTGAAGAAAAAAACGGAGTGATTGAATCGACTTCTTGAATTGATTCAGTCGGGTTCGTGTTGAACGGAACGCGTTTCTGTTGGGAATGTCAAACGTGGAGATGGTTTGAATGTGGAATGCGTCGTATACCACGAGGGATGCGTTGAGTGGCATTTTGTCCAATACCAACAACATCAGTTGACCGAACACTTCTTCTCTATCCTTTTCTGGAAGAAATGGTGAAATTCCGACGAGGATTTTCATTTGTTTTCCGCCAACGGGCTCGGAATCCTGTTTGCAGGCAGATCCGAAACCGATCAACATGCTCAGCAGGAACAGGAGGAATGGATGGTTCTTGTTTAAGCGCATAGGAAGTTCTCTGTAAAAGTTAAGCTGTTTTGGTTTCCAAAGAGGCGGGTTCACCGGGCGAGTCTGCGATGAGGTGGTTGATGTCACTGGATGCGCGTATGGACTGAAGTCGTTCCAGGACATCCGATGTCAGCTCGGTCAACAAACGTTCTTTTCGGCAACAGTGATTTTGACTCAATACCAATTCCCGTTGATAAACGGATTTGGCATAGGCGAGGTAAACGGCAAGTTGACTGTCCAACTCCTTCATGCGCCCGCGTGCAGTTGCCAGGGTTTTCCTCTCATCAAAAACAGAACGCTCGAGTTTTAACCGTTCCCCATCCCAATATAGGTATTCCGGATGGATGGACGGTTTGATGGTGCGATGTTTCTGGTAAATGATGGTCATGTAAATGCCCAATAGTGCGGAGAGAAACAGTTCGGCAATCGCCTGAGAAACAACCAGTATCATGTCCACCCAGTTGACCTTCCCAAAGGGAACCGTCGGATCAGCGGTTTCCTGATCGGTGAACAAATGAATGGATTCGAGCTGTTCAGCCGTGCTCATCGAAAGGGAAGGGTAGATGGAGGCATAAGACAGCAACCAGACAAGCACTCCAAGGAATCCCGTGCCGAGGCAACACCACACATAGATCGACTTGAAACTCCGGGACGTGATCAGATCCCACCCGATCTTGATGCCCAATGCTCCGACCGGTAACAATGTTGCCCAGAAATAAGCTCGGTATGGGTGGTCGCCGAACAAAACCAGACCTGATTCGATCAGATTGAAGGAAATATTCAGGACCCCGAAAACAACCAGGCAAACGACTCCAATGCCCGCCATCACAAACATCCATCGATCCCAGTGGTTCCAGGGTTGAGGTGATTCTTCGGTTTTGGCGGCGCTCCCATTGTTTGGAAAAAGCGGATCGATCGCATTCAGCTTCTCTGTCGCACGACGCCATTCCGGTTCAAGACCATCCAGGCGGGTTTCCGAATGTTTGATTTGATGGGCAAGTTGTTCCAGTTCCGCACCATGTCTGTGCGTGAACATGGCCCGGTGGTAATTTGTGATTTGTTCTTCTCCATTGTCCTCTGAGATGTCTGCCAGATGGCGAATGTATTCCAACTGAATCGGGGTTTGGGGATCTGATGGAGCTGGATCTGTTGCCTTTTTTGGTGATTCAGGGGGCTTGTTCATGATGTGTGATGGAATCTGGGATGGTCAGGGCTTTCGATGCGAGTGAGTGTCGGAATCCTGCTGCGTTTTTCTGCAACAAAGCAGAATTCCTACACGCGGGTGTGTTTGAACTGAGTATGGGACAAACGTTGTCGCGGGAAGTGATTTCCCCACGACAACGTGTCACGATGCAGAAAGACATGTCCTCATCTCTATGAGGATTCAGTGAAGTTTGATTGGGTGACTCCCGCTCACCTGACTACCATTTCAATGTCCTATGAGCAGGATGCGTGGGAGGTTCAGGGGGCGTTTCCTTGAGTCTGTCTGGACTCGATTTCGGCCATTTCCTGAGACATTTTGAGAAGCAATGAATGTGCTCTTCGATCAAGCAATTGGAGTTGCTCTGTCAACCTTTGACGCTCCATTTCCAGTTCGGCTTGCTCTTGCTCCAGTTTCTCCAATCCGCGTAAAGCGTCCTGTCTGACGAGGCGCGCATCCTGTCTTGCCAGACGGATGGTTCGTTCGGTCAGTTCTTCCGCATGGTCAACTGCCTGGGGAACGGAAGCTACAGACGCAAAAGGGTTGTTCGATATCCGATAGGTTCTTCCAGGGATAGACTCCTCGGCAGGGGTGTTATTGTATTGTGAAGGAACGCTTCTTCCTCTTCTTCCCACGCTTTGCACTGTTTTATCCTCTACGAGTCGATGGACTAGATTTTCCAGCGCTTTGATTCTTTTTTCCAGTTCGGAATCATTTTGCAGGCGCTGGGCGGATGCTTGTTGATGTTCGGCCCAGGCTTGCCATTCGTGGGCGTGGGCGATGGCGTCTTCGACATGGGCTGCCAGTTGTTCATCATGAGGGAACTGTGGGAAATGATAAGGATCTGCAGCAGGGAAGGCTTGGGAGGGCGCGGCATCGCTGGCGCCAGTGCTTGTTTGAGGCGATGGTATTACCTCAGGCTCTGGAAGCTCGGGAATTGCTATCTCTACAGGAACACTAATAGCTGTGGGGGCAGTGGGCGATCCTGGTAACCTCAAGGTAGCACCTGCGGGTGATGTCAGCAGTAAATCCGAACCATTCGACTCTAATGTTGGTTCAGCTTCTCTTTGCATGAAGATAGAGCTTTCCCTTGGTGAAGCTTCGACGTCGGCGTTGTTCTGGATTGTTCCCTGGACTCGGACTCTCCTATTTTCTTTGGATCGGGGTTCGGCAACGGGAGCTTCAAAAAGATCATCAGCAGAGGATGAATTTTGAGAGATCGAGCTGCTTTCGGATTGAGCGAAAGCGAGTCTGGGACTCACGTTCATGGCCAGGATGGCGGCTGCCAGGATGGCCATCGTAAACAGTCCGGCACCAACACGGGCGGGACGGGGAGCGGTGTTTCGATGATAATCGAGTAACATATCTATTCTTTCTTTGATTTGATGTTTTTTGTTCCAACCTGCGGTTGCCGTCGCCAGATGACGGTCCCGCTCCCTATTGGCAAATTGTGTCAGCATCAGTGCATATGCTTTCGCCTGCGAACCATCGGCCAGAACGTGGTCGTCACAGGCAATCTCCCGTTCGATATCCAAACGGCGCCCGATCAGGGCGACCGCTGGATGGAAGAAGAACAGCGCCTCCATAAGCCGCTGAAAGAAATTGGTCCAGTCATCATACCGCACGATATGTGCCCATTCGTGTCGGAGTATGCAGGAGAGTTTTTGCTCCTCCATGGTTTCTGCCAGCGATTGTGGCAGCAAGATCATTGGATTGAAAAAGCCAAGTGCAAGGGGTGTTTTGATGGCTTCATGCACTCTGACCTGAACGCGACGTTGGCCGCGTTCATGGAAATTCAAACGCACGATCCATCGTTCCAGCTCAGGTGTCGTTGCTGTTGATTCCTTTTTAAGTCGCTTAAGCAAGAAAAGGTCCCGTACCAGCCGTGACCCTTTGAAAAGGGTGATCAGCAAGAGGGTAACCAGTATTCCCAAGCTGAGGAAAGGTGGCCAAAGCGTTTGAAAGGTGATGGATTGGACAGGAAACCATTGTTGGATTTCCGTTTGGGTTGTTTGCGTAGATGGTGCTTGTTTGGAAATTGGACTTGTTTCGTTCAATGCCTCGTTTGAACCCTCGGAAACGACATCGGCCAGGAACAAAGCGTCCATGGGGTTTTCTGACTCAAAAGAGGCTGTGATCGGTTGTTCTCCTCTTGAAGTGATCACGGAAGAAATTCGCTGCTCCAGTGGTTCAGGGATGCCGGGCAGGTCTGAACGGGGTGTGTGGAAAATGGTCTCAGCAGATTGTGGTGGTTTGGAGGATGTCGACGAATGGACCGGCGTGGAACGTTCGGAAGTGTCCTTCTGAACGTTCTGGCCCACGCCGGTCCTCGCCAATAGGAAATGGGTGCATGGCAACAGGCAAACTGCAACCAATGTGCTGAGCCAGATCAGGTAACGGGTTGATGCGTTCAATTTTCGGGAAATCCTAAGCACGGTCCAGATCATCCCACAAAGTACCAGCCCTTGCATAACTCCGTTTATCAAGGCGGAAAGAATCGTGTCGGCATACTGACTCCATAGGATATTCATGACTTTTTCCTGGGTTGATCCGGCGAGGCTTTGATGCGCTTGGTCAATTCATTCAAATCTTCTTTGCTCAGATCTTCATCTTTCAGAAAACTCAACACCAATTGACTCGGAGAGTCGTTGAAAAATTTTCCAAGCAATTGCTTAACGGCATGTCTTGCGGCGGTATGGCGATTGACGATAGGTTTGTAAAAATGAGCACGTCCCTCTTTGCGGCATTTCAAATATCCTTTTTCATGGAGAATGCGCATCATGGTCAGGACCGTGTTGTAGGCGGAACCGGGTTTCCCCTCCAGGGTGTCCGCCACATCCGCAACCGTCGACTCACCCTGATCCCACAGGACCTCCATAATGCGGTGTTCGGAATCAGTAAGGGTGTTGGACTTGGGTCTGGCCATGATGGACGGATAGCTTCTACGTTGAGTTGTCTAAGTACTAAAGAATTAATTGATGGAGCCAACGTGCCAGCAGTCCGGCGGAGTGTTAACTAATTAATTAGTTTTAAAATAAAAAAAACCGGAGCCTGGTAGATCAGGATCCGGTGAGCGAATTGCTGGAGATCGGCTGTTGGAGTAACGGAACAATGATTGAATCACGGATGAATCTTGGGATCGCCCAAGAAGGACTGAAGTGCCTCAACCGGATGTCTCAAAGTGAATTCCTGGAAGCTTTCGTTTGGCCACCGGGAAGCAAGGTAGTCGTTGAAGAGTGCCTCAAGCATGCCTGGAAGTGATTCCATATTGACTGCTTTGGCAATTTGCCGACCAATCTCCTGGTGTTCACCAAATCCACCTCCAACAAAAACATGATAACCTTCTTCCACCTTGGCCCCGCTCTTCACCTGTGTGGCCAGCAAACCTATGTCTCCAATGTAATGCTGTGCGCAGGAGTGGGGACATCCTGTGATGTGAATATTGATGGGCTGATCCAATCCACACGATCTTTCGAGGTGATCCATCAGCAGTTTGGCGTGCGCCTTGGTGTTTGCTCCTGCAAATTTGCAGTATGCGTTTCCGGTGCAGGCGATGACACCGCTTCGAATGGGGGAAGCATCCACATAGAGTCCCAAATCCAGAATTTCCTTTTTCAGGAGTTCGAGTTGATCGGATGCCACATTGGGAATGATGAGATTTTGCCAGACGGTTAGCCTGGCTTCACCGTTTCCATACTTCCCGCATAGTGTGGCCAGGCTTTCCAACTGATCCGGGGTTAGGACTCCCGTCGGAATCCCGACTCCCACATAGTTGAGATCCTTTTGTTTTTGTGGATGGATACCCAATTGTGGGTGCGTGGATGTTGATTCGCGGGGTGGATTCCAGGATTTGATTTGTTCCATGTTCTCCCTAGTCAGGCGCGTCAACGGTTTAGATTGTTTGGTGTCTACTTCGGCGAGGAATCTTTCAAATCCCCAGTCCTCCAGGAGGTATTTGAGACGTGCTTTCTTTCTGGAAGATCGGTTTCCGTTTTCAATAAACACACGGACCATGTTGAGGATGACTTCCACAAGTTCGTCTTTTGAAATGAGAATTCCCGCGTCATTGGCAAAGGTCTTGTGACCCGTCACGCCTCCAAGGGCGATCAGGAAGTAAACTCCCGGTGGAACGCCTGCGATGGAATCCTCGATGCGGACTGCTTTGGCTCCGATATCATTGGTGTCTTCGACAAGGCCGACAGCGCCCCCTCCATCCAATGCAATGTTGAATTTTCTGGGAAGATTGTAAAATTCGTCCGTATTGATGATAAGTTGGGCCAGTTGCTGGCAGATGGGTTTGACATCGATCAATTCCAGCGGATCAAGACCGGCGCATGGAGATGCTGTGATGTTTCGCACATTATCAGCTCCGGCACCTTTGGAATGCAAACCGACGGATTGTATCCGCTGCAGGACTTCTGAAGCATGTTTTAACGGGATAACACGCAGCTGGAAATTGGCTCTTGTGGTCAGTTGGATGTACCCGGTAGTTCTGTCCCGCGAAATGTGAGCCAGTTCACGCAGTTGATAATCTCGAACATATCCTCCGGGTATCCTTAAACGACACATGAATCCGTCCTGTTTGGGGGCGAGGTGAAAAAGACCATGCCATTTCAAGAGGAAAGTTTCTTCAGGATCCGGATCGGTTGCGGTTGATGAAACCTTATCGACCAGTTGGTAGGTTTTGTTGAGGTCGGTTTTGTGTTTCAGCTTTTCTTCTTTGCAGAATGAGTCGGTATCCTGTGAAGCAGCATGTGACACGGTCGGGTCCGGCTCCATGTCGGTAAAGCGGACGCCCTGTTGTGCCAGTCCGTTAAAAAAACCGTCGAGATAGGAAGTTTGTTCTGCGTTGATGTCAGTTCCTGCAATTTTTTCGAAGATAGGTTTCATAGGGTGGTTGTTTTGAACGAGTGCATGGAGTGGTGGATCAATATACATCGCGCTGATACCGTTTCTCCTTTTTCATTTGGTCCACGTAGGCGGAGGCTTGGTCTCTTGACATCCCTCCCTCCTTCATGATGATTTCGAAGAGTGTCTGATCAACGTCTTTTGCCATCCGTCTGGCATCTCCACACACATAAAATGCCGCGCCTTCTTCTATCCATTTCCACAGTTCGGAAGCCTGCTCTTGCATACGGTCCTGGACATAGACTTTCTGGACCTGATCTCTCGAGAAGGCTGTATGGAATCGATGGAGCACGCCTTCGGATTGAAATGCTTTCAATTCCTCCTGATAGAGAAAATCGGTGGATGCTTTTTGATCGCCGAAGAACAGCCAGTTCTTTCCTGATCCACCGTTGATCTTTCGCTCCTGAAGGAATCCTCTGAATGGTGCGATTCCGGTTCCGGGGCCAACCATGATGATGGATTGATCTGTTTGTTCTGGAAGTTTGAAGGCAGAAGGATGAATAAAGACCGGCATCTTGTCGGAAGGAGATAAACGATCCGCAAGAAACGTGGAACAAATACCATGACGCATGCGTTCATTCATTTCATATCGGACAACTCCGACTGTTAGGTGAACAGCATCGGGATGAACCAGTGGACTGCTGGCAATCGAGTAAAGTCTAGGTTGCAACCTGGGCAGCAGATCCACGAAAGCCTGTTCATCCAATTCAGCTCCCAGAGGAATCACATCCAATAAATCCATCCCTTCGCGCAACTTGAAGGCGGCACTCAAGGGGGGGAATCCTTTTAAACTTTCAAGTTCTGTCACTAACCGTTGGCTGATTTTTGTGATTTGGCAATCCGAGGTAAGGGCCTCCTTTATCGGTTTTCGTTTTCCGTCCTTGGATTGAACCTCTGCTCCATGGCTCAATTGGCAATGTTTTAAAAGTGCTTCCACCAAATCAGGATCGTTGGACGGATAGATGCCGAGAGCGTCTCCCGCCTGATACCGTAGACCCGATCCGTCCAAGCTGATTTCCACATGCCGGGTGTCTTTGGCGGAACCGGGAAGGTTCAATTTTTTTTGAAGGATGAGTCGTGCTTGAAACGGATGTTTCCGATGATATTTGGTTTTGTCCTTTGGTTGCTTGCTGGTTGAGCTTGCTGTTCGCACTGTTGCGGAGGCAGCTGTTTGGTCATCCGTGTTCGAATGGGCTGCGCTGGGTATGGCTTCAAGAATTTCCCAAATGCGCCGCGTCCATTCTTGTGCGGCCGTTTCCTCATCCACGTCGCAGTCTACGCGTTCATGCAGACGTTTGGCTCCCAATTCATGCAAACGCTCGTCAAAACATTTCCCCGCCCCACAGAACTCGGCGTAGTTGCTGTCACCCAGAGCGAGCACTGAATAAGATACATTTTTCCAATCACTTCCATCCGATGATTGGATGTCTTTCCAGAACTTGACCGCATTGTCCGGCGGTTCGCCATCTCCCCATGTGCTGGTAACGATCAAGGCCGTTTGTTCCTGAGCACGATCCATTTTTTGATGGTCATTGAGTTCAAGTAAAACGGATTCAAAACCTTTTACCTTCGCCTGTTTTGCAAGGTCTTTTGCGATTCCTTCCGCCGTTCCGCTTTGGCTTCCATAAAGAATATGGATGGTTGCACCGGGTGTCGGCTCTGATGCTGGCTGCTGAACTTGAGGACCGTCTTGAATGGTTCTGGAAAATATGCCCGCGAGGTATCCGTTCAGCCATGCCCTTTGTTCGGGTGAAAAGGGGGCTTGGGCTGGAATATAGGGAATGCTTCCGGTGGATTGAGATTTAAGGGGGGGTGTTGTCATGTTCTTTTTGACAGGCTTACAGCGCATGCCTTGTAGGAAGGTTGATGAGAATAGGGGTCAAACGAAGGATGAGTCAGTTGGTTGACCTCAGGGTAATGCATTGGGATAAAGATTTGACCTTGCTGGACACTTGCTTGAACCCGGGCGTGGGCTTCCAACGATCCGCGTCTTGAGCGGATCACAACCAAGTCATTCGTTTTGATTCCGAGTTCGTGCGCATCCGCCGGATGTAATTCGACATAAACACTCCCTGGGGCCATTTGTCTGAGCATCTTGGATTTTGCGGTGCGTGTTTGCGTATGCCATTGTGCCGATGTGCCCCTTCCAGTCAGAAGCCACACCGGAAAATTCGGGCAAACTGATTCAGGATTGGGGGTGGTTTCTTCAAAGACAAAGTGGGCCCTTCCGTTGGGGTGATGGAAACGGCCATCTTCAAATAACCTGCGCTCCTTTTCCGGTAGATCACCATTTTGCTGGTTTTGGATGTGGGGCCACTGGATGCCTCCGTTCTTCTGCAGCATCGAGTAATCCTTGATGCCTGAAAAATCGCAGGGAGTATGCATGGAAAGCGTTTTCAGGATTTGGAACACGTCCTCGGGCGTTTTCCAATGTTCAAACAGTTCACCACAACCCCAGTGATCGGCGATGTCTTTAAATATGTCGAAGTCACTGCGTGCTTCGCCGACCGGATCTTGCACTTTTTCAATCACACCAAACCTGCGCTCTGAATTGATGAAGGTGCCTGATTTCTCACCCCATCCCGCCGCCGGTAGAAAGAGGTCTGCTTCTTGTGCCGTTTCTGTGGATTCATACATATCCTGCACCACCAGGAATTCCAGCTTGGATCGAATACTTTTGAACCACCTGGATTGATCAATCCAGGAATGCCCGGGATTGGTGGCGACGATCCACAGTCCTTTGATGTCCCCCTTTTCAATCCCTTTCATGATCTCGTGGTAGGGGAGGCTTTTCTTATTGGGGATGCGATCTGCGGGGATATTGAGCCGGTTTCCGATGTCCTCACGATCAGCGGGGTTCTCAAAATCCCGCCCGCAAAATAGCGAGGTTGTATTGCTGAATAATCGTGAGCCCATGGCATTGCATTGACCTGTGATGGAATTGGCCCCCGTTCCTGGTCGGCCGATATTGCCGGTCATCAAGGCAAGATTGATGATCGCCTGGGCGGTGCGCGTTCCCTGGTAACTTTGGTTGACTCCCATGGTCCACCAGAATGAAACCGCCTTTCCTTCGTGAATTTTGCTTGCAAGTTCCATGACAGAGGATGCCGGCAACCCGGTTGCCTCAACAGCTCGATCAATGGAATAGCTCTTCACAAACCTCGCAAATGCATCGAATAACTCGGTGTGCTGGTCAATGTAGGAGTGGTCGATCCAGTCATTCTGAATCAGGATATTGGCTATGGCATACAACAAAGTCAGATCAGATTTCGGGCGTATGGCCAGGTGTGTGGTTGCAGCTGCCGTTGTCTCCGTGGCGCGTGGATCAATCACGATTATTTTTGGACGATGCGGATTACGCATGACTCGATGCCATAGAATGGGATGGGCGATACAGGGGTTTGCTCCGATGAAAATAAGAGTGTCCGATAGCTCCAGGTCCGCGTAGGTATAGGGGGGGGCATCAAATCCAAAGGATTCCTTATAAGCCGTTACAGCAGAAGCCATGCATTGACGGGTGTTCCCGTCGCCATGTACCCATCCCATGCCAAACTTGGCAAGTGCTCCCATTAAAGCCAGCTCCTCATTCGTTATTTGTCCTGTGCCCAGAAATGCAACTGATTCGTTGCCATGTTGATTTTGTATTTCTTTGAAACGTTGACAAAAGTAATCCAATGCCTCCGGCCATTCTGCTTGCCTAAAGGTGTGATCGACATCACGTATGAGAGGCACGCGACCTCGATCGGGTGCATTCAAAGGTTCCAAAGCTTCCCAGCCCTTGGGGCACGCCATTCCAAGGTTGACTGGATGGGTTGTGCCGTGACGTAGCCCACCCGGTCTGCTTGATTTCGTGTGGATGTCGAGTTGGCAGCCGGTGGAACAGTAACCGCAGATGGACTTCTGGATGTTGTTCGAATCGTATCGGGCGGGGATCAAACCAAGTTGCCGATTCTGTTTCAGCCGCAATTTATCCGTCAATCGCCCCGATTTGCTTTTAAAGACACGCTCCAGAATTGGGGGGAGTTTCATGAGTTGCTTCCTTCTTCAATGGGTTTCGTCATGGGTGATTTGGTTTGAAGAAAAAAATCTCGTCTGCCAACCAGATCCAGCAGGAACAAACACCCTGTTGAGAGCCCTGCGGCAGTCCCTGTTAACCAAGGCATCTGATGGATGCTTCCCACGGCAAAGACAAACAGGAGCATTGCCGAACCGATCAAAACTCCCTTCAAACGATGAGATCCTTGATGATTGGCAGCATTTCTCGTGTAGGTTATTTTGATGGATTTGGTGAGTAACATGAAGAGCGTGATCACAAACGTGGTATAGAGTGGCAGTTTGGAGTTGGTATTGTTGTTGATGAAGGAGGCGATAAAGCTGCAGGCAATTACTCCCGATAATAGGGACTCCATGAATTGTGATCCGGTTCGATGGATCGACCATTCCGGGCGCTGAGTATCGTGGTAAATCATTGCCGAAGTGAACACACTCAACCACCCGCACAGGACAATAGTGATCGCGATTGAGGTTTTGAAATGAACCGGAATGATGTTCACCAATGCATCCAGAGATGCGATGCACAGACAGGCTGCCAACGCGTTGAACATCAAAATTTCCCTGCTTAACCAGGAAGTTCTCAGGCCAAGGAAAAAGCGCCAGGACTTGGTTGGTTGTCCCAGGTGGAAAAAACTGCACAGCAGTCCAGTAAAAATGAGCAAAGTACCCATCCAAAAAGCTGTTCCATAAAGAGGGGTTTGAATGCTTTCTGATGCGGCAGTCCGGATGAAATGCGAGGTAAGTATTCCCACACCCCATTGGGTCAGAATCAACATCCATACCAATGGCCAGTGGGGTTTATTTTGTGGAGGATGGGAATCTGCTTTGCTCCATCGGGTTTTTCGAAGTGACCTTTTGGAATAATAGGTGGAAGACGGGGTAGTGATGGAAGAATCGGGTGCCCCGGGGTAAAGTCTTTTACCTGACATCCTCGGTTTGGCGTTGTGTGTCAGTTTTTCCTGATCTGCGATTTTAATTTGTATGGCGTCATGAGGGCAGGCTTGCACGCAGGCCGGCTCCAACTGGTTGCTCAACCTTTCCGAACACATGTCGCACTTGCGCACGATGCCGTAGGACTCGTGGTAGCGCGGCACTTCGTAAGGGCACTTCCAGATGCAATACTCGCACCCTATGCATTGGTCGTCGAGGTGCTTTACGATGCCGGTGATGGGGTGTTTTTCATAGGCGCCGACGGGGCATCCATGCATGCATTCAGGATTCACACAGTGATGGCATGCACTGGTGACGGTCTGTACCCATTGCTCACCCTGATTTTCCCCGAACCATTGATGGACTCTTCTCCATGATTCCTCATCACTTAATCCATTCATGTGGTGGCATGCGCTGACACAGGATTTGCAGGCCGAGCACTTATCCAGATTAACCTCAAAAGCATATTGCTCCCCGGGAGCCGGTAACTGGGTTGGAATCAATGAGCGGTAGGTGCCAGTCGTCTTGTCCCTTGACCATTGGGAAGCGGCATCTTGCTGGCGGGCGAAAATCTCGACAGCTGATGCATCGTTGGCCCTGTTCAGATCAATCAATGTGTGGGGCTGCTCCATGTAGGTGACGTATCTATCGGGAGGGGCGGTGAGTTGATCAGTTCAGTTTGGTTGTATCCTCCAGTACGGGACGGTTGCGTCTTTCCGCGATGTGTTTTCCTTCCATGACGAGTGGGTTGCACTTTTCGTCTTGATCCTTTAAAGCTGCGAAATCAAATCCCTGGTTTTCCACAGAGGCTTTGTATTGTCCCTTGATGTGGGAACGATCACTCAAGTAAGTGATGAGGTACTCTCTCATATCATAGTAATCGGGATGGGCAAGAATGCCAGCGCGGTCCCTCGGTCGTTCAAAATGGACAGGAAGGATGTCCCCGACCTCGGCTTCCGGTCCGTTTGTCATCATGACGATTCGATCAGAGAGAAACAGCGCCTCATCCACATCATGTGTGACCATGAGGGCGGTGATCTGGTTTTTGGACCAGAGTCGCAGTAGTATTTCCTGCAATTCAAAGCGTGTTAAAGCGTCGAGCATGCCAAAAGGTTCATCCAGCAGCAACATGCGTGGAGACAATGCAAATGCGCGGGCGATACCGACGCGCTGGCACATGCCTTGTGAAAGTTCTGCGGGCTTTTTATGCATGGCATTCGCCAGGCCGACGATGGCGAGGTAGTATTCGGCGATTTGTTTGCGTTCGAGCCGGCTGGCGGTATAGAAAGCTTGATTGACACCCAAAAGGACATTGTCCAGTGCGCTCAGCCAGGGTAGCAAGCTGGGGGATTGAAACACCACACCGCGATCCGGGCCGGGACCGCTCAGTTCCTTGCCGGCGAGGATGATGCCACCGGATGTGATGGGATTGAGTCCCGCCAGCATCGACAGGACGGTGGATTTCCCGCAACCTGAATGACCAATCAAGGTAACAAATTCCCCCTTTTTGATTTTGAGATTGAAATCCTTGACGATGACCGCATCCCCTTTTGGGGTAGGATAGCTTTTGGTGAGTTGTGATAAGATACAGAAAGGATTCATATTTCTATTTCCAGGGGTTCCTGTTTGAATTCCTCATGACGCACCGGTGATCTTCTGCCGAACCGGAACGTGCCCGGTGCGTTCAGGTCTTCCGGTAGAATGTTGGGAAGAACGAACGTCCTTCGCACCGTGGTGGTAGATGGTTGACGTCCTTCGTGCATCAGGGACTCGATGATTCGTTTGCGGAAATCTTTAAAAGATGCGTCATGATTGAGTTCCTTGCGGTTGCGAGGTCTGGGGAGATTGATATGGATGGGTTGCCCCAGTGTGGCTTCCGGTCCTCGAGTCAGAGGGATGACCCGATCTGCCAGTAGAATGCCTTCATCCACATCGTTGGTGATCAGAACCACCGTCTTTTTGTTTTCAGACCAGATCCTTGCAATTTCCTCTTGAAGATTTCCACGGGTCAAAGCATCCAGGGCTCCCAGTGGTTCGTCCAACAACAATACTTCCGGATCTATGGCCAGGGCGCGTGCCAGTGCCACCCTTTGTCGCATGCCACCTGAAAGTTCCGACGGTCTTTTGCGTTTGGCCGGTGTCAATCGAACCATGTCGAGGTAATGGTTGATGTGTTCTTCGCGTTTTGATGTGGACCAATGGGGGAAGACCTGATTCACCGCCAGGGCGAGGTTGTCCCATACACTCAGCCAAGGCAGCAGTGAATAGTTTTGGAAAACCAAGGCGCGTCCGGGATCGGGTTCCCTGATGGGGTGCTCGCGATACATTGCCACTCCTTTGTCGGGATGGATCAGCCCGGCCAAAATGGAGATCAACGTGGTTTTACCCGAGCCGGAATATCCGACAATGGCGACAAATTCACCTTCCTTGATCTCGAGCTGAATGTTGCTCAGGACATTTGTTTTTTGTTGACCAGAGCCGAAACTTTTCGACACGCCTTCAAGTGAAATGAGAGGTTTCATGTTTTTGGACCCATGTGGATTAATCAAAGCTGACCAGTTCCTGCAGGCTCAGCATGATGGTATCGAGCATGAATCCAATGATGCCAATCGTGAAGACGGCGACCATGATCATGGACAGTGTCTCACTGGATCCGTTTTGGAACATGTCCCAAACAAACTTTCCCAGTCCAGGGTTTTGTGCCAACATCTCAGCTGCGATCAGTACCATCCAGCCCACTCCCAGAGATAATCGAAGTCCGGTGAAAATGAGGGGCATGGCGGAGGGGATGATGACCTTGGTGACTTTCTTGTACCATCCCAATTTCAGGACCTTGGCCACGTTCATGATATCTTTATCGGTCGAGGACACTCCCAGGGAAGTGTTGACCAAAGTCGGCCAAAGCGAACAGAGAGCGACGGTGATCGCCGAATTCAAGAAAGACAATTCAAACATGGGATCATCCGAAACATACAGTGCTCCGACCAGGATCATCACGATGGGCAGCCAGGCCAGAGGAGAAACGGGTTTGAAGATTTGAATCAGTGGGTTGATGGCATTGTTCATGTTGGGGCTCAAACCACAGATGATGCCGATGGGGATGGCAATCAATGAAGCAATGCAGAATCCGAAAAACACCGTTTTCAGGCTCGTGGCTATTTGCGCGAAATAGGTGTCTTTGCCCGGATAGGGTTTGTATTCGAATGCTTTGACAAGCATTTTAAGTTTCACCTTTCCCGCGTATTTGACACCTGTGGCCGCTTCTTCTGCCAGCAGATTTTCATGCCAGGCCTTGAGTTCCGGGTAGAGTTTGGATGCGGATTTGTCGCTTTGTGCCAGCAGTGTTCGAACACTCTTGGGCAGCGAAGTGATCAAAGCGTATGCGGCTTTCGTTGCTTCGGTGGCGTACCTTTGTCTTTCGATCAGAAGAATAGCTTTTTCTCTGGCCAGTTTTTTAGATTCCGATTTTTTCAAGGCCGACTTTGATTCGACCACCTTGTCGGGATCATCGGGAGAAGGATTCCATTCAGGAGCCATTCTCAATGCCTCCACTCTTTCCCTGTGGCGAATTTCTAGAGGCAGTGCTTGTTGGATCACCTTTTCGGCGTATTGTCTGCTGGTTTCGTACTGGAATAAAGCGGCAACTGATTGGGCTTCTTCCTTTGAAAGGGTGATGGAAATCTTGTTGTACACCTCGAGCAGTTCGTTTGCCTGCTGGAAGGCGTCCGAGGAGGTAGACAGAGCGTCTTCTGTTCCGGGCGAGAGCAATCCTGTTGGCATTTCTCCCGGAAAATTATTCAAAACCTCTTTGTATTTTTTCGCGCTGACAATTCTTTTTTCTCTGGCACGATGCTGGTGTTCCAATGCCTTGATCCGTTCGAGTCTTGTTTCATTGCCGAGAGATTTCCAGGCGGACCAAACCTGTCGTGGTCCCGGGACGGTACCGAATTTGGTGACAATCTCCTTTGAGGCAAGATCCCATATCCACAGGAATAGCAGAATGGAAAAAATGGGCATCATGACTCCGCTGAATATGGCTTTGCATTGTGTTTTGGGATCTTCTCCTTTTAGCAGGAGGAAAAAAGGGGCCAGCCACCCGAAACGGATTTTTTTCAGGAACGTGATCCAACGATAAAATGCTTCGTCTTTCATGAATTCTTGTTGGTTTTTGCGTGTGTGTGCTCTCGTAATGTTTTGTCCAAGTTCGGGTAGCTGGCCTTGTGCAGTAGAAAGCGTTACTGCTTGCTCAATTGAATTTCTTCCTTGATGCCTATTTTGAAGCTGTTGATGTATTCGATGGGTTTGCGGGCATCGTACTGATTGCCATCAATGAAATCGTTCGTGGGGGGACGATACCCTGCCCAGGTATCATCTTCGTCGATGGCGGGAAGTTGTTCCTTTTTCATGTAGTCCTCCTCCATCAAGTGTTTTGCTGCAGCCATGTAGATATCCGGGCGGTAGATTTTTTTTGCCGTCTCGTGATACCAACTTGCTGATTTGGATTGTGGAATTTGGCCCCAACGTCGCATCTGGGTGAGGAACCATACGCAGTCGCTGTACCATGGGTAACTCGCGTGATGATTGAAGAAGACGTTGAAGTCCGGCATGGGGCGTTTGTCTGTGGATTGGAAATAGAAGTATCCCGTCATGCTGTTCTTAATGACTGCATAATCCGCACCGACATATTCCGGACGTGAGAGTATGCGCGCAGCTTCATGACGGTTTTTGTAAACTCCACTTGAATCCTGTTCATCAAGCCACATGCCTGCTCGTATCAGTGCCTTGGTAATCGCAATGATGGTGTTCGGATTCTCCTTGGCCCATTGACTGGTTACGCCAAAGACCTTTTCCGGGTTGTTTTTCCAAATGTCATAATTGGTGGTGACGGGTACACCTATTCCACGCGCGACAGCTTGTTGGTTCCATGGCTCGCCTACACAGTATCCGTCGATTGTTTTCGCTTCCAGCGTTGCCGGCATTTGCGGGGGAGGTGTCACTGATAGCAGCACATCCGCATCCGTTGTGCCGGTGGTATCAATGGCTCCCGACGCGATATCCAGATAATAGCCAGGACGAATTCCTGCAGCTGCAAGCCAGTACCGGATTTCATAGTTGTGTGTTGAGACTGGAAACACCATCCCCATGCGCATGGTGTCTCCTTTGGTCTTGCGAGCTTCCACCTCAGGTTTCAGCGAGTCTGCCGTGATGGGGTGCTTTGGGGTGGGGGACTTCAGGGCTTCATCATTTGACTGCATTCGTTCCCACAATTCCTTGGAAACAGTGATGCCATTTCCATTGTAATCAAGACTGTATGGAGTGATGATATGAGCTTGTGTGCCGAATCCGATGGTGGCGCCGATGGGCTGGCCTGCCAGCATGTGCGCGCCATCCAGTTCCCCACTGATCACACGGTCCAGAAGGATTTTCCAATTGGCCTGGGCTTCCAATTTGACATCCAAGCCTTCTTCCTCGAAGAATAATTTTTCTTTGGCAATGACCAAAGGGGCGCAGTCGGTGAGCTTGATGAAACCGAAAGTGAGTTCATCTTTTTCCACATCCAGCAGTTCTCCGTGGACCTTATGGGTGAAGCCCCCGAGCATGCCGAGACATGCAATGTAGATGATTGATAATGTATACAGCCGCCCCTTTTTGTGCTTTTTGCGCACTCTATTGGAATGTGTGGTGATGTATTGTATGGATGTCATGTTTTTTCTTTCGCTTTATGGGTTCACAAACCCTTCCTCGTTTTGTTTAAAACGCATCAGGGCAAATTCACGCTGCAGACGGTTGAGGGGGGATGGCGGATGCTTCCGTTAGTGCCGTGGCAGACTGATAAAGTTTTTCGGAATAAATGGTATTGAGTAACGAAGCTTTGGATGACTCTGGCAATTTCAGCAATCCGATCTCGGTTAAATGCTTTCCAATCCAATTGCGTTTTCGGGAGCAGGGCACATTGACTCTTTCTCCGCTGAACACGATGAAATCCCTGGAAGTATCCAATTTGGAATTGTTTTGGCGGATAATGGTTCCGGTAAGTGTATCCTGCAGGATGTCAGGTGATAGATTCAAATAATCATGGCGTCCCAATACCCGGCTCATCATGTCCAATGAAGATGGCTGGTTGCATAGTCTGCAAGCCTCCAACACTGCGGCGACGAGTCTGACACATTGGTCTTTGTTCGATTCGGCAAATTGCCTGGAAATCATAAGTAATTTTTCGGGGTGATAAGGTGAAATTTCCGCACTGGTCGCCACGCAAAAGCCGCTCCCAGCCATGATGCCGATCGAATTCCATGGTTCTCCAACGCAGTAGCCATCAATATGGCCTGCTTTCAGGTGGTGAACCATTTGCGGTGGAGGCAGGACGACCAGATTGACATCCGTATCGGGATCGATGCCATCACTTTTCAGCCACTGCCTTATCAGTATGTGATGGCTTGAGTATCGTGATACGATGGCGAAAGTCAGTGGCCGTGCAGTGCCTTTGTCGCGATGCCAATGCATTATTGAGCGAGGTGTTTGGTATCCTTCATCTCGAAAATGTTTGGCGATGGTGATTGCGTTGCCTTGTAGACTGGTGATGAGGGGGGCAATAAACGGTTGGGAGGAAGACGGGCTTTCAGGAGAAAACATGGCCAAGGGAAG
Source organism: Verrucomicrobiota bacterium (assembly GCA_027619545.1). GTDB lineage: Bacteria > Verrucomicrobiota > Verrucomicrobiia > Limisphaerales > AAA164-E04 > AAA164-E04. Next base: position 22,246 of record JAQCFT010000022.1, read on the forward strand.
CCCCAGTATCGATTGAGCAGCGGTCAACTCACCCGTAGCCACTTTGTCCCGAATGGAAGCCCATCCCAGCTCTCGACTGAGTTGAACGTTCAGACCATAATCCCCGAACAAGTCCAGTTCCTGGGCTATCAGAAAGGGTGCGGCATCATTGAGCGGTACGAAGCCTATCCGAATCATGCTTTGTGAAGATTTTTTGATGAGGAGGTCCATGACTATTTCTCTGCGACAGGGTTTAGCAGTGGGTGTACCACAGCCCTGAAATCACATCAATGTCGGGTTGAAATAATTGAATGGACGATGTGAAGAATTGTGATGGGTGGCTTAAGTGACAGATAATGAGCAGGAAGACGAATATTGAATCCTACCTGCCACCCTGTTGGGGCATAGGTTTGATGTATGCTCTCGCATGCCAATCCCTGAAAGCACTTTGACTGCTGAATCAAAAAAGACGGTCCGATGTTGAATTTTGATCAGGGTGTTGCGATTGATTCAGACAATGGGCTCAGAAGTATCCTTCAGAGCCGTGGAACAAGATCTGCTAATGACCACACACTGGTGGTGACTGCTGGGATACCACCGCCTAGGCACGTAAAAGGGATTTATTCAGGTTATCGAGAATGATTGATAGTCGTAAGTTAAAGGTTTTTTTGACGGTGGCTCATTGCGAAAGTTATACGGATGCGGCTCGGAGTTTAAACACAGTTCAGTCCACCATCAGCCACTCCATCAAAGATTTGGAGGAGGATCTTGCCTGTACGTTGTTCAAGAAGGTGGGAAAACGCATGGTATTGACAGATGCCGCGGTCAGTTTGTTGGAGCATGCTCAACAAATTGAGAGCTTGATGAAGGAGGCCCGGCAGGCCGTCAGTGAGGCAGGAAAGTGGGGGCGAAGCCGGTTTTCGATTGGTGCCAGTGTTTCCGCTTCCGTATGTTTTATTCCAGAAGTTTTACGAGAACTCAACGAGTGTTATCCCCACTGCACTATCAGCATCCTTACAGGCAACGCCCCCGTCATCATGACAGCGTTGCGTCGAGGTGATGTGGATATTGCTTTTAGTCTGGAACCTGAAAATGAATCTCAACTCGAATTTCAACCCGTTTTTTCCGACGAATTATCCTGGATTGTGTCCCCTTTGCTGCGGTGGGAAGCTTCTCCAGAGTTGGGTGATGAAGCGGTTCGTCGTCAGCGGTTTGTTATTTTCGATCAGGGGAGTTACACCTGTCGTTTGGTGGAAACCTTTTTCAAACAAAAGAATTTTTCACCCCGATCTGTCACGTTTATGGGGAGCATGGAAGCGATCAAGGCCTTTGTAAAGCTTGGGCAGGGGATCGGTTTGATGCCGGCTTGGGTGGCCAAAAGCGAAATTGACTCTGGACAATTGTTGTGTTTCCCGTCCGGATCGGAGGTGCTGCGCAGGCGGTGGGGTGTGGTGCATCGAAAGCAAAATGCTTTGGATGCCATGGAGGAATCGTTTTTGCACCTTTGCGTGGCTTCTATCCAAAATAAGCACCTGAACGGTTTTCCCATCAAGCCAATCTGTTGAGCGGTGTCTACAGGCTGAGGCCTTTTATTTGATGCAAGTAAAAGATGCATCCTGCGGCGGCGGCGGCGAACAAGAACTCTCTTTTTGCGCGATGCCAGTTCAGAATCCCGTATGCCAGCCAGAGGATCGGGAAATAGAAACCGCATACATTGAGAATCCCCCAGACCGGGGTGATTTTGAATCCGGCGTAAATCATCCTTATGATGGCGATCAGGAAGACAGCTCCGGCAATGAAGAACGATGGTTCACCCAAGAGGATCATGAAGGGAATGGTAAACACCAAGCCGAAGAAGGGGATTTTCTCCGCGCCGTGTATGGAGTGGCTTGATGGTCGTTGTTCATGGTTGTTCCGAAGCAATAAACCGGAGTTTACGTCATCTGATTGGGGGAGATGGTTTGCATGCATGTGGTTCTTAGGCTGATGCTTTCTTAGAGGAACGGTTGAGTCCGTTGGTCTGGATGTATCTGAGGATTCATTCCGGTTTAAATATTCCTGTTCTGCTGGCGTCCAATCCGTCGCCTCTTGGTGCGCATCTTTGAATGCTGCCTGAAGTGTATTGTATTCTCTGCAGGATGCCTTGGTCTTTGCTTGTGATATGGCCGAAGGGTCGTTCATCAACTTCTATCAGATTGTTTCTCTATGTCCGGATTCCGCTCAGCTGGACTTCATGCGTCGGTCCAACTTGCTTGCAGTCAAAGTAGAAGCATTCCCGATACCTTTCTCAGAATTGAAAATGAACCGTAGCGGCTGCTTGATGTGAGGGGAGGGTAATGTTCAGTCCTTCAATAGGAAGCAGGTTGGCTGGGGGGCGAGAGTTTTTGGAATCTTTAATCGGTTGTAACAAATTTGAGCATGCCTGTGTAAAGAATGGTATTGCCGTCTAGAAAACCGTGTTTGTCCATTTTTGAGAAAACGTTGAGGAAGATTTGGGTGAAGGCGTTCAAGGCGGGTTAACAGTGAAAGACAACAATCATTTCCCCCAGCTGATCGCAGGGATGTTGCTTGGAACCTTGTTTGGTTTCATCGTGATGCTATCTATTCTGTCCGCCTGGATGCCTCACAGCGTACTGAACCATTTGTTTTCAAATGTTTGCCATCAACAGGCTGAGCGCTCTCACTCCTTTGGTGGCCATGCCTTCGGTATTTGTATTCGTTGTTTCTGGCTTTACATGGGGCTTTCGGTGGGGAGTCTATGGCATGGATGTACAACTAATGCACGTCAACCCTCCAAATCCTTGTTGATAGGCGGGTTGCTGATAGCTGGAATAAGCTGGTTGAGCGGATGGATCCTTCCGGCCTTGGACTGGTTTTACATTAGGATCTTTTCCAGCCTGACGCTTGGATATGCCATTTCCCAATATGCAGTCCCCGGCATGGCGGAACTTTTATTTTCAAACACAGCATCAAACAAAAATCTCCCATTCAACCATGAATCAAAAAGAGCTCGACCCGCAGCACTCGACCATTGAAGTCGAAGATCCTGATCAGTTTAAAGCAATGATGATCGGTGCTTCGGTCATTTTTGTGATGGCATTCATCCCATTCGCAACATTGGCCTGCTGCCTGCCGCAGGTGGCGGGAGCTTTGGTGGCGGTTCATTTGTTCACTTCACAATACTCTCTTACTCTCAGTAATGGAAAAGCCATCAAACTTGCCATTTTGACTTGTTTGATGGGGGCCATTGCATCCTGGGTGGTGGCCATGGGGTTGTATCTTGGTTTTGATTACCAGGTAGGGGCCAGGGAAAGTGAATGGGTTTCTTTGACCTTGGCAGAAAAACTCGGGGGAGAGAAAGCCGTTGAGCAGACCAAACTTGCATTGGAACAACAAAAGGCTGATGGCCTGAGCTTGAAGAACATTGTTATTGGATTTGTTGCATCTACGGTGTTTGCTTGTTTATCCGGATTGATTGGAGGGTCCATTGGCGCCGCCGTGTTCAAACGAGGTGAAGCCAAATCTTGAGAATTATTTCATCACAAAGCTTTAATAGGATTTGCTATCATATATCGACATGCCTGTAAAAAGTAAGAAACGAAAGCGCAAATGGATCATCTTGTCGGTCATGCTCGTGGCTGTGGGGGGGATTTTCCTTGCCGCCTTCCTGCGTAAGAAAGATGACGTTGTCAGCGTTCAGACGGGTAAGGTGGAACGACGGGATATCACTGAAGTTGTGGTTGCCAATGGACGTGTTCAACCTGTTTTGTCCGTCAAAATTAGTCCGGAAGTCAGCGGCGAAATCATCGAATTGCCTGTCAAGGAAGGCCAAATGGTGCGCAAGGGCGATCTGTTGCTGAGGATTAAGCCGGATTTTTATGTGGCAAATCGGAATTCCGCCGAAGCGAATTACAAATCATCTTTATCCGATCAGGTGACCGCCAATGCGAATCTGGCCAAAGCAAAAGCAGAACTCGAACGCAACAAAAAGCTGTTTGAAGACGAATTGATTTCTGAATCACTCTTCATGGATATCCAAACATCTTGCGAGATTGCCCAGGCGAATGTCCAATCATCCATGCATCGAGTCGAAATGGCCAAAGCTTCTCTCGCGCGATCCGAGGAAGAATTGGCCAAGACTACCATTGTGTCTCCCATCGACGGTACGGTTAGTCAGTTGAATTCCAAGTTGGGAGAACGTGTGGTCGGCACGGCTCAGATGGCGGGGACCGACGTGATGTCTATCGTGGATCTCAATGAAATGGAGGCTCGTGTGGATATCGGTGAAATGGACATTGTTCTGATTGAATTGGGACAGAAGGCCAGGCTGGAGGTGGACGCATTCCGGGAAAAGGAGTTTACAGGCATCGTTACTGAAATCGCCAATGCCGCTCGCAATGCAGGTGGGCAGAGTCAGGATGCCACACGATTCGAAGTCAAAATCCACATCAAGGAGAAAGCAAATTTCCGCCCGGGCATGTCGGTCACTGCGGATGTCGAGACGAGGTATCGCAAGGGTGTGCTTGCAGTCCCTATCGCCAGCGTCACCACTCGCCCTCCAAAACCCAAACAGGAGGGCAAGTCGCACGAAGAAAACGCAGCTCTTGAATCCAAAGAAACCGAGGCCAAGGATCCCAATGAAGCCACTCTTCCGGCAAAAATGAAAAATCAAGACGACGTGAAGCAGGATAAGGACTCCAATAAACCCATTGAGGTCGTCTTTTTAGTGGATGGCGACAAGGTCCGACAGCAGTCCGTCACGCTGGGGGTCAGTGACAATGGCTATTTTGAAATTGAAGACGGATTGGAGGAAGGCCGGGAAATTGTGATAGGAGGATTCCTGGCCATCAGCGGTGAATTGCAGGATGGTAAAAAGATCGTGAAGGGCGGTCCGTCAACGCCTCCCAACCTCAAATAATCTTGATGTGAGCCTGATCCGTATAGACCAATTGGCTCGGCGTTATGAAATGGGCAGTGAAGTGGTGCATGCCCTGCGAGGCGTCTCGTTGAGTATTGAACGGGGGGAATATGTCTCCATCATGGGCCCCTCCGGTTCCGGCAAGTCGACGCTCATGAACTTGATTGGGTGCCTCGATACCCCATCCTCAGGATCCTATGAGTTGAACGGCCACGATGTCAGTGATCTGGATGACAACGAGTTGGCGGATATACGCAATCGCGAAATCGGGTTTGTTTTCCAGACATTCAATCTGCTACCACGCTCTACAGCACTTCACAACGTCGAGCTTCCTTTGATCTATGCAGGAGTGAAGTTCGAAAAGCGGCGCGAGGCGGCTGATGCCGCATTGAAACAGGTAAGCCTGGCGGATCGGAAACTCCATAAACCCAACGAACTTTCCGGCGGGCAACGTCAACGCGTCGCCATTGCACGTGCATTGGTGACGAATCCATCCATCATCCTTGCCGATGAACCCACCGGAAATCTGGATTCCAAAACCGGCGAAGAGATTCTTCAATTGTTTGATGATCTTTCCCGTAAAGGAAACACGATCATCGTAGTGACACATGAGGAAGAGGTGGCCATGCGTTCAAGGCGTATCATCCGGATCCGGGATGGCATGATCGCCAGCGATGAACCCACGGGTGGCAGTGGATCGAATAGTTCAGTGTCGTTATGAACTTTCTCAATGAGCTATCTGAGGGATTGGTGATCGCCTGGGACGCCATCCGGTCCAACAAGCTGCGTTCGGTACTCACCACGCTAGGTATTGTGATCGGTATTATGACCGTGACCCTGATGGGGACGGCCATTGCCGGCTTTCGAGCCTCTTTTTTGAAGGTGATTTCCAATTTCGGAACCGATGTTTACCACGTTCAGCGGTTTAATTGGTTTTTTAGCTCCGAGCAGGAATGGCTGAATGCACGTAAGCGCGAACATATCACGCATGATCAGGTAAGTGATCTGGAATCCGAACTCGCCTTGTCCGAAGCCGTGGCGCCTGTTGCGCAAATGGGTCTGTCGGTCACTTACGAAGGACGCAAATCCAGCGGTGTGCAGGTGATAGGCACCACCGAACAATATCTCAA
>JAQCFT010000354.1 GCA_027619545.1 Verrucomicrobiota bacterium
GCGGTACTTTTTCTCCTAAGGTTTCTTTGGCCTGATTGATTTTTTTTAGTTTCAAACTATTTTCCATTTGAGAGAATTGGATTTCATCCGATGTAGATGTTGTGGTGAAAGCCGACGACGCTGCAACTGGTGAGTGTGCGGGTGTCTGGAAAACTCTCGTACGGTGATCGGAACGAGTTTGAAGCTTCCCTCAAACGCATATGAAATGGAATATTCTGGTAGAACTTGAGCGACGCAAACATTCACGAGGGCAGGTCCGGAACACGGCGGCTCGCGGGTTGGTATTGGTTTCCGTGATGTTGGTTTTGTACCTGGGATTTGCGGAGTCAGTCGGTTCTTCAGAGCGGTGGCAACAGGTGGACAAGGTGATGCATTTCTCCTTGTTTGGTGTGTTTACCTTTATGTATTTGCAGTATGCGCGCTTCAAGGTTTTTCCCAACATGGAGACTTGGAAGAGGTTGTCCCTCAATTTTTCTGGTTTGCTGCTGCTTGGCTTCTTGGCTGAAATATCGCATTGGTTCATTCCTACTCGCACTTTTGAGTGGTGGGACATGGCCGCTAATTGTGCGGGCATCCTTGTTGTTGGGATTCCTGCGGTTTGTATCACGCCCTTTCGTCAGAGACAGAATCAGTTGGCGCATTTTGATCAGGCCAGGGCTTTTCGGGATGCCAGTGGGGCAGGGCTCAAGTTGAGGCAGTACGCACGATCTAATGGACGTCGTCACTGATCATCTCAGATAGTTGCTTGAGTTTTTTTGTCATCGGTCGATTTATAAAGTAAGACGAAAGTTCGACTGTCATGATCAATCTTTTTAATCGAAACCAGAAAGAAGAAATGCCTCCGCCGCCCAAGCCAAGCGGGGACATGCTGGATGTGCTCGTCGTGGAATCAGATCCGAAGTTTCTCAAAAAGCTGACCACGATGGTGCAAAGCGCCCGGGTGCCTGAGAACGCTTCCTACCTGAACTTGGATACCGCCGATTGTTTGCGGAATGCCATAGACAAGATTGAACGGCATCGCTACGACATCATTCTCACTGATGTGAATCTGGCGGACGCTTCCGGATTTCTGGTGTTCGAGGAGTTGATCGAGTTCGGTAATCGAACGCCCATCATCGTCCTCAGTAATATCACCAATTGGTCGATGATCATCCAGTCGGCACAGGCGGGGATCAGTGATTTTCTTTTGAAAAAATCTCTGGATGCCGATGTGCTGATGCGTTCTGTTTTTTATGCCATTGAGCGTAATCGACTGGAACTGAAAGTGACCAGGGCGGAGACATCCTATCGTTCCCTGGTCGATATCCTGCCGGTTGGTTTGTTCAGGTCCAACACCATGGGTAAATTTACCTATGTCAACAACGTCTTCGCCAATCTGGTGGACCGGACTGCCGAGTCGCTGGAAGGGGTGGAGTTCAACAAGGTTTTCCATGGAGAATGTTCGGCAAAATTAAAGCAAACACTTTCCAAGGTCATCACCAGCAATACGACGGTTGAAGTCGAATTGCCCGTCGACAAGGATGGGAACCATCAACGCACTCTGCTGTGCGTGGCAACGCCACTCTATGATCAATATGGAAAGATCGAAGGCGTTCAAAGTGTCCTGCTGGATGTGACCAATCAGAAACAGATACAAGCCGACAAAGAAGCATCCAACACCCTTGGCGCTTTGCAGTCTGGCTTGTCCACGATGGCAAATGAATTAAACAACGCTCTGGCTCCAATTTTGTTGGATGCAGAGAATCTCAGGGATTCCGATTTATCCGGTATTCCCAAAGACACCATCGACCGGATCGAAAGTTCCGTTCAAAAGGCCAGAAGTGTGTTGAGGCCTTTCCTGGTTTCCACTCAGAAAGTGGGGCCGCGTTCAGAGTTGCTGGATGCTTACAAGATTATCCTGCACAGCTTGGCCGATGTTAAGAATGGATTGCCCGCTTACCTCAAGTTGGAGACAAGTTTGCCGGAGCGGTTGAAGTCTGTTCAAGGAGACGCTTCCTTACTGCACAAGATGTTGGTCAACGTCATGAAAAATGCCGCGGAATCCATGACCCATCCGGGGTTGATTTCCGTCGGGGCGGGTCTGGAATTGCTGGATGCCACATCTGATGCTTGTCTTTCTCTGGATTTGAAACCGGGTGAGTATTTGCATATCACCATCAGGGATCAAGGGCAGGGCATTGCGCCACATTTGGTACAACGTGTGTTTGAGCCCTTCTATACGACCAAGGAGGAACCTCATACCGGGGTGGGATTGACTGAGACATTGGGTATAGTCAAGAGCCATCACGGAAACCTGAGGCTGGTGAGCGAGCCTTCCAAGGGGACGAATTTCCACATCTACCTTCCTGTGACTGATACCAAGACTCGTCCGGCAGCCAAGAACAAGGATATTGTGCCAGCTCTTCAAAGTGCAAACGGCAAGAATTTGATACTGTTTGCTGATGACGAGGACAACATCATCAAATCAGCCACCATGTTGTTGCGCCACAAGGGTTACAAGGTTATTTCAGCGTCCAACGGCGCGGAAGCACTGTCGAAGTTCAGCGAACATCAGGCGGAGATAGGATTGGTGATTACCGACTTTGCCATGCCGGTGATGGATGGTCCAGCCCTGATCAGGGCCATTCGGCAGATATCTCCGAGTGTCAGCATTGTGCTCTGCACGGGGATGGAAATGCAGGATACCTGTGATGAGATTAGCGGACTGGACATCAATGGTACGATTTTCAAACCATTCAGTGCCGCGACATTGGCGGAGATAGTTGCAACCCATTTGAGTTGAAAATTCCCTGGCCCAATCCAGGTTGGGAGTCAATCTTCCATCATGCAAAGCAGGCAGGGGATGACAAGGCAGGTGGCGGCGAGTGCGATCAGAAACGTCATCGCACAGAGGCTCCCAAACTGAGCCAAAGGCGGAAAGGATGATCCGCTAAAGACGGCAAAGGTGAAGACCAGGATCAGACTTGTAAAAACAATGGGGCGTCCTTTAACGCTTAAGGTTTCTTCCAGTGCTTTGCTCGGCGGTATTCCAGCAGAACGCAGGCGTTGCCAGTAGGCGATAAAATGTACGGCATCGTCGATGGCGATGCCGAAAGCCATGGCTCCGATCATGACGGTAAAGGTATTGAATGGGATATTCAGCCATCCTGCGGCACCCACCACCAGGATGACTGAGCCCAGGTTGACGATGACAGCGATCAACCCCAGTTTGACGGATCTCCACAAAAGGACGAGCAGCATCAGGACAATTACGGCCGTCCAGACACTGGATTTGGCAAGACTCCGCACCATGCGATGGTCTGATTCCATGACTTGGTACAAACCGTCCGTCACGTTTAATTGACATTCCTCAGGCAGTTTTTTTTCAGCGATTTCCACGATGTCCCGTATCAACTGGACATATTGACTGCCAGGCATGTCCGGTGTGCGAATAATGAGAAACGACCTTTGGAATTCACTATCGGCGAGTGCCTGCATGAACGGGTAGTTCTGCATTTTCAATACGGTGGCAAAAGTGCCCATCACCAGATCTGATTTGGGGAGTTGGAAAGAGCCGGGAGCTTCCATTTCCCAGATTTGATTCATCATGGCCAGCAGTTGGGCGTAGGAATAAACACCTGTGACACCCGGTTTGGATGCTGCCTCAGTCTGGAGTTGCTCCAAATAGTTCAAGACTTGGCGGCGATGAAGACCGTTGGGTTTTCCTGTGTCCACCTCCATTTGAAAGATGTTGGCACCCCCGTAAATATTGTCAAAATGCTCCAAACCTTTGCGCGTTTCAGTTTCAGGGTTTAAAAACGATTTGATGCGAATATCGATCGATAAATGTTGAATGCCCCACGCTCCCGCTATGACAAGTAAGGCACAAAGCGGAAGGAACCAGTTTCGATGATTGAGAATGAGTGACAGGAATGGGGGGGGACCCTGTGAAGTTAAGTCAAAGTGGAGGCGACCGTTTTCTCGCTGGGAAAGGTTTGTAGGGAAAAGGAAATTCATCAAAACCATCCCGGGACCGAACGTGGCAAGATAAATCAATGCCACACCAGTCGCTCCCATCAAGCCGATCTCAGCAATGAAGGGGACTTCGCTGCCGGCGAGTGAACCGATGCCCACCATGGTGGTCAGGATGGCGAACGAAGCCGATCTGAAGATGCGGGCGATGCCCGTTTGCACTGGATCCAACGTTCCTTGGCGCAAGCATTGCTGGCATGCAGAGATGCAGTGCATGAGGAGGGTCCATTGAATCGTGGCCCAAAAAGGAAGCAACAGCCAGGCGCTCAATGGGATTCCAGTGCCTGTAAGGGAGAGAACGGCCATCCCCAATAAAAGGCAAAGCACCGATTGAATCAGCATGAACAGCATCAGGCGTAATGAACGTGTGAATACCATCAGCATGAGCGTGATGCCGAGTGCCAGGGTCGGAAGCATCCATCGAATATCTTGTCTCAATGATTGCCGCACTTCGTGCTCCGCAAGTGGTAGAGCGAGATACTTGAACTGGAATCCCCGCTGTGTCCATGGATTTAACAATGCTTTCAGTCTGGGCAGCAGGTTCGTCTGCTGATGCCGGTTCAGCGATTCACCGAAGGTGACATTGATCAAAGTATCACGACCATTCGCAGAAACCATGACATTGCGAATGAGTGGATTGTTGAGGGAATAATCCTCCAGTTTTTTCAAGCCGGCTTTGTCCAGGCTGTTCGTAGTGGCCAGAGGGACCATTTGAAAACTGAATCCGGAACGGATTGGCTTATAGGAATGCGTCAGGCTCTTGATATCGGATGCGCCTTCCAGGGACATGAGGGTCTCGCTTACTTCGTGCAGAGCAGTGAGTCCTTCAGGAGAGAATACACCTTTTGGACATTCCATGCT
>JAQCFT010000355.1 GCA_027619545.1 Verrucomicrobiota bacterium
CATATGAGTTGCCGGTTTTTCAGGAACTGTTTGCCGGGGTGTTGCAGATGGTCCCTTCCAGATCATGTCCGGAAGCCGCCGACAATGTTTTGCGCCTACTGGAAGACGCCGGAAGAAGGCAATCCCTGGGCGAAATCGGTCGACAGCATGTTAACCAATATCAGTATGAAAAGGTCGCCGACCAGGAAATGGACCTGATGCGGGAGTTGTTTTGATGATGATGGATTGTTCAGAATCTATGAAACGTTCAATGGTGATGCCAATCGATGTCTTCCGAATCCACCGGATGTGTCTGCTTTGTGCCACTATTTTATCCTTAATATCGATGAAGGCTGAAAACCAGATGATTCAAACTTGGGATCAATTGGCATCCTTTGCAGTGCGGCAGCAGGGACCCGCTGGGTCAAGGCAGGAATACCGGATTCCGGTCATGATGCCTGATTTTGAAGTGAAGGAGCTTATTCCTTCATGGAACATTGTGGCCGGGAAAGGCGACCTGATGACGATTGAAGCGATGGTGACCTTTCGGGATGAAACCACTCGGTCCTATCAGTTTGGCAGATGGGCTACGGGGCGACAATCGTTGGGCGGCGAAACCGGCACGCGCACCAGTTTGAACGATCAGAAAGATGATTATGCGGCGGTCTATACCGACACGCTGGTGTTCAAGCGGAAACCCATTGCTTGCACATTGAAACTCACATTGAGTTCCGCCTCACAAGATCCACCCCCCACATTGAAGTTGGTGGGAGTTTGTTTGTCAGGGGAATCGGATGGTGCTTTCATTGATGAATTCCTGACAGGTCAGAAGGCTCCTATCGAATTGGACGTTCCGAAACGTTGTCAGTTTGATTATATTGGAGGCAGAGTATGGTGCAGTCCGACGTCCGTGACGATGATTCTGGGATACTGGGCAAACATTCTCCATCGCCCCGAACTCGAATACCCGGTGCCAACGGTTGCCGATCGGATATTTGATCCAGGCTGGCCGGGCACCGGAAACTGGCCGTTTAATACCGCGTTTGCCGGTGAACACGCCGGTTTACGGGCCTTTGTGGCAAGGTTGGATTCCGTCGATGCTTTGTATGAGATCCTGTCTCAGGGTATCCCGGTGGCCACATCCGTTTCTTACGACCTGTTGAAGGGGAAACCTGAAAAAGGAAAAAACGACGGGCACTTGGTGGTCTGTATCGGCTTTGACGCAGACGGAAATCCTGTTTTCAATGATCCGGCCCGATGTCCCGAGGTGAGATGGTCTTACCCCATGGCGCATTTCTCCAAGGCATGGCAATCGTCGAAACGGACGGTCTATCTGATCCTTCCCGAGGATCGTCGGTTGGTCTTGCAAAACATGCGTTTGTTTTGACCATGACAGATGTTAGCCTTTGCCCTTTGTTCGGGTTTTCCCCGGTCTGGCATTTTTTTCAATGAATTCGATGATGCGTCCCGCCACATCCTTTTGAGTGCATTCTTCAATGCCTTGCAAACCTGGAGATGAATTGACCTCCATCACCACCGGACCATGGTTGGAGCGTAGAATGTCCACACCCGCGCAATTGAGCCCCAGGATTTTTGCTGATCGAATGGCGGTGGACCGTTCCTCGGGCGTGAGTTTTACCATGGCCGAACTACCCCCACGGTGGAGATTGGATCGGAATTCCCCTTCTTTTGCTGTTCGCTTCATGGATGCCACCACCTTTTCGCCCACAACGAAGCACCTGATGTCCGATCCGCCGGCTTCCTGAATGAATTCCTGCACCATGATGTTTGCGTGCAGTCCGCGAAAGGCGTCAATCACACTTTCCGCAGCCTGGTTTGTTTCGGCCATCACCACGCCGACTCCCTGGGTGCCTTCAAGCAGTTTCAAGACCAGCGGGGCGCCCTTGACCAGTTCAATCACGTTTTTGGTGTCGTCGGGATTGTGGGCGAAGGCGGTGATCGGCATGCCGATTCCCTTTCTGGACAACAGTTGTAGACTGCGCAGTTTGTCTCTGGAGCGACCAATGGAAACCGATTCGTTCAGACTGTAAACCGACATCATCTCAAACTGCCTGAGCACAGCCAATCCATAGAAGGTAATCGAAGCACCAATGCGCGGAATGACCGCATCAAATCCGGTCAATGCCTCCTGCTTGTAATAAACTTCAGGCCGATGTGCCGAGATGTTCATATAGCACCGGAGAGGATTGATGACTCTGGCCTTGTGGCCCCTTTGTTCCGCTGCCTCCACCAGTCGTTTGGTGGAATAGAGATTTGGGCCTCGTGATAAGATGGCAATGTTCATGGATGCTGTGTTAGCTCGTAAAAAAATGATTCGGAGCTGGAACTCGCGGCCACTGTATGGGCATTATTTTTCAAAATCAATGCATGATTATGCGCTCTAGACTTATCATTGGGTGGAGAGAATTGATCAGTCTCCCTGATCTTGGCGTGCGACGTTTGCATGCCAAAATTGATACTGGCGCACGAAGTTCGGCGATTCATGCTGAATCGGTCCTTGAAGTTTTCCAACGAGGGCAGATGTGTGTTCGGTTTGAAGTGATCACCGATGATGATCTGGGGACCCGTTCAGTTTGCACGTTACCGGTGCTGGATCGGCGCCATGTGATGAATTCTGGAGGGAAGAGAGAATTGCGTTATTTCGTACATACCACCCTTTGCATGGGAGGCAGATGCTGGCCCATCCAACTGAGTTTGACGACTCGTCATCAGTTGAGGTATTCCATGTTGATTGGTCGGCAGGCCTTGGGGGGGAGAGTGGTCATTTATCCGGGACGCCGTTATCTTGCTGGTGAACCCACTGCCGACTTGAGTGAATAGGAAACATTTTGAACTTACCGCGCATTTCAGTCCATTCGCAGCCGGCCTTTCAATTGGGAGGTGAAACCGTGCCGGCAGGGAGTCGTAGGACGATCAACCTGCCCATTACCCAGTTGTATACCCAGACCAGACTGCACATGCCCGTACACGTGGTCAACGGGCGGAGGCCCGGACCTAGATTGTTCGTTTGCGCTGCCATACATGGAGATGAATTGAACGGAGTCGAAATCATTCGCCGTGTCCTGCGGTTGAAAGCTCTCAACGGATTGTGCGGGTGCCTGGTTGCCGTCCCCATTGTCAATGTGTTGGGGTTTATATCCCAAAGCCGCTATCTTGCCGACGGGCGTGATTTGAACCGGTTTTTTCCCGGAGCGGAAACCGGCTCGTTTGCGAGCACGCTGGCATCTCTTTTCATGAAAGAGATTGTGGGACGATCCACTCATGGGATTGATTTGCACACGGGTGCGCGACATCGTTCCAATTTCCCCCAAATCCGAATCAGTGATGATGATCCGGCGGCCTTCGAATTGGCTGAAGCTTTTGGTGCTCCGATCATCATACCCAGTTCAGTAAGGGACGGATCCCTGCGGGATGCGGTAAGAGTCAAAAAGATTCCGTTGCTTCTGTATGAAGCCGGCGAGGCCCTGCGTTTTGACGAAGTGAGCATTCGTATTGGTGTGCGTGGGGTTCTGAATGTGATGAGACGACTGGGAATGTTAAAGGATAAGCGCAAGGTTGGAAGAGGGAAAACGCATCCGATACGATGCAGTTCCAGTCTTTGGTTGCGTGCGCCTGCGGGAGGTATTTTCAGAACCAAAGTTCCGCTGGGTTCCGCAGTGAGGACGGGACAGGTTCTTGGGACCGTTTCAGACCCGTTCGGTGAAAATGAACAAGAAATTGTTGCTCCAAAGGCCGGACATGTGATTGGAGGAATGGAAAAACCCCTGGTGAATGAGGGCGATGCCCTTTATCACATCGCATCGGCGGATGAAAAAGAATTGCGTACGGTAGATATCATTCAAACCGTTGCAGAGATGGATTCCGACTCGTCTCAATCCGCGTCGGGAGAAACGTTTCAGAGCGAATTAAGCGGGGAACCGGTTTAGAGCACTCCCGGCGAGGTAAAGCATCGAAAACCGATCATCCAAAAGCGTAATCGGATCGCTTCGCGTGAAGCCAGTGGCGGACAAAGCTCCGGGCCACCAGCCAGAGTTTGCCGGTTTTGGATAGTTTGAACTTGCTAGGTCGCATGACGTTGTATCCGCTCTTTTCAATCTTAAGCAGGATCCGCCAGTAAACGGCCCCCATCATTTCCGAAGCCACGAGCGATTGGCGATCATCCGGGTGGATGCATTTGCTGGATTCGGCGTAGTGGTATCTGGCCCTTTCTGCCAGCTCACGGGCCATATCTCGCACATTTTGACTATCTCGAAATTGATAAAGGTCTTCTTCGGTGACACCATGCTTTTCCATCAGAGTCCGGGGGACATAAATGCGCTTATTCTCTGCATCCTGACGGATGTCTCTCAGAATATTGGTCAATTGCAGTGCTTGTCCGATCTGATAACCGTAGTGTTTGGTTGCTGGATGGGTGTATTCAAAGATCTCGATGCTCAATAGCCCAACGACCGATGCGACGTGATAGCAGTATTTTGCCAGATCATCCCATGTTTCGTAATACGTCCCCTCCAGATCCATTTCCATCCCATCTATCAATGCTTCAAACAATTCGCACGGCAGTTTGAAGCGTTCGATAAATGGCTGAAGCTCTATGTTGACGGGTAAATCGGGGGTTCCGCCATGACATGCTTTGCGGATGTCTTCTCGCCATCGAGCCAGTTCACGGCGTCGATCTTCAACGGGAACTGATTCTTCGTCGGCGACATCATCGACCTCCCGGCAGAATGCGTAAAGGGCGCACATGGCGTCCTTTTTTTCTTTGGGAAGCAATACGAACGCCATCGCAAGGTTGGAGGCGCTTTTTTTTGTAACATTTTGACTGAATTTAAC
>JAQCFT010000356.1 GCA_027619545.1 Verrucomicrobiota bacterium
AAATCGGGCGGGGATGGTCATCGATGTGTGGTCTTCGTCGAGGTTGCGGATTTCTCGGTATTTCCAGAAATGGATCTTGCTGAAATCACTGAAACGCGGATCGGCGAAGGGGGCGAACAGAGGGTCCTGAAAATCGATCTTTCCAAACAGCGCAAAATCTGAAACCGATGCTTCACTGATTTCCAAAGAAGGATTTTCCCACAATGTTTGAAGTGTTTCCTGCATGGCGGTGGAAGGGATGGTCATCAAAACGGTGGCGCCCTGTGCCATTTTGCCTCTCAGTCCATCTGCCACAGATTCCGTCAGGGGACGTGTGATGATCCAAAGATCAATGGATCGCAGGGAGGCCATGGGATCCCAGGCGTCGCTCTGCGGTTGAATGAGTTCGACCTGATGTCCCGGGATGGATTGAAATGCTCGCTGAAGGTAATATTCCAGTTCAGTATCACCGGTCGCCTCTTGTCGGGGGGAGAGCAATACAATGCGGCTTCGTTTGGGTTTGAATGGAGCCATCCAGATCGTGTTGTCAAAACTCTCGGAATCCCCGCTGAGCACCAGTCGATCCGCTCCGCTGGTTCGTGGCCATTCCGGAGCGGTGGTGATGCGGGCCTGGCCAGGTGTGACATACATTGGCAGGCTGGCGGTGTTTGGGACGGGGCCGGATGCGTTTTGCCATGCTACCTGAAACTGTTCTTTCTCTGATTCCAACGCGTTGGAAACACGCACACGCGGAGCCACGGATTCGCCGTCCTCTGAAATCTGCCAGGCCGATTGCAGCGCCTGGAGTCCGGCGTTATGGGGGCTTTTGGCTTTTGCTCCATCGAAAACGACGTAAGCATGCTTGGGCCAATCCTGTCCCCGAAGGCTTTCATAACGGCTTCCTGTTTGCAGGTCCGATATCACGACCATTTCCCATGCCTGTTGCTCGGTGTCTTTTTCCTCCTCTTTGGCTCCCTCTTCCATGCGGTTTAAGGATTCCAGTAAAGCCGTGTCGATGGAGGTGGATTTCCAGGTCGGAGATTCGCCTTTGAGCCGGTTTACGACATCCGCAACCCTCACATCTGCATTGATGGCCGACCAATCGGCAAAGGAAACAACTTGTTGAAGGCTTTCGTCAAAGAGAAAAACGGTGACATAGTTTTCCTGTTTCCATTGCGAAAGCCAGACTTCGGCCTTCGCAAGCGCGTCTTCCCAAACCCCGTTGCGGCGCATGCTCGCGCTGCGATCCAGCAGCAGGCAATGGCGCACTCGTTCATCGGCTTGAAGTTCCACGCTTTGCTGGTTGGAAAAAAAGGGGCGTGAAAAGGCCAGGGCCATCAACAGCAACACCAGACAGCGGAGCAACAAGAGGAACCAATGTTGGATCCGGCTCTTTTTGGTGAGTTTTGGGGGGGAGGGCTTGAGGAACATCAGAGAACTGAAGCTCACTTTGTCCCTCGTTACCCGCCGGATCATGTGAAAGATGATCGGGGCCGCGATGGCGGCGCCTCCGACGAGAAACAATGGATAGAGAAAACTCATGCGTCGATCATGCGGTGTGTGCTTTTCGTTGGACCACGCGTCCGCGGTGCATGCGGGCTTTGAGGAAATCGAACAAACCTTTTTCCAGAGCTTGGTCCGTGGTCAACAAAGTATAGTCGATTCCGGATGCCTCGCAGGCTTTCTTGAGCCGAGCAAGATGTGCTTCCAGCTGGCTCATGTATTCCTTACGTGCCGTGGCGGGATCGATGAACATTTGTTCGCCGGTTTCCTGGTCTTCAAACTGGATGGCGTTTTCGAATGTGAAATGTCGTTCGGCGGGATCCAGTATCTGAAAGACCTGTGCCTCATGTCCGTAAGCGGCAATAGTAGCCAGATCCTCTTCCAATTCATCCAATGGGGCCAGGAAATCGGAAATCAAAATAATCAACCCACGTTTGTTCATCAGATCCATGATTCGTTTCATGGGTTTCTGAAGGTTGGTGCTACCGCCTTGACACGGTTTTTCCAAAGCCTGCATCAATTGGCGCAAGTGTCCCGGTCGGTTGCGGGCAGGCATGTATTCCTGGATGCCTTCGTCAAAGGACAACATGCCAACCGCATCACCCTGGCGGTTCAGGAAATACCCCAAAGTTGCTGCGAGTGTGTTGGCATAGTCCTGTTTGGTGACGCCGCTTTGACCAAATTCCATGGAACGACTGCGGTCCATTACCAGGAAGCAGCGAAGATTGGTTTCGTCCTCGAATTTCTTGATGTAGTAACGGTCGCTGCGGGCGTATAGTTTCCAGTCCAGATAGCGAGGATCATCCCCCGGCGTATATTGCCGATACTCGGTGAATTCCACCGAGAAGCCGTGGTAAGGGCTGCGATGCAATCCACTCCAGAACCCTTCAACCACCACTTTGGCGCGCAGTTCCAGATGACGGATGGTCATCAGGGTGCGGGGATCAATGAACCGATGCTGGCTCAGACCCTGTTGCGCGGAGTGTTTCGTTGTGGTTTCTGCCATGACGAGGATTTCTGGAAACTGCAGTGGCTGTTTGGTTGACCTTGCTTAAATCGGTTTCACCTGGTCCAGCAGCTTCTGGATGATGTTTTCGACACTGACTCCCTCGGCTTCCGCCCGGTAATTGGTCAGGATACGATGCCTCAGGGTGGGAGTGGCCAGTTTCTGGATGTCTTCGATGATCACGTGTGAGCGGCCTTGCAACACTGCGCGCACCTTGGCTCCCAGGATGAGGAACTGCGCGGCACGGAGACCTGCGCCCCAGCTGACCCATTGATTGATGAAATCGGGGGTGTCTTTCTGGTTGGGACGAGAGGCGGACGCCAGACGAACCGCGTATCGGATCATCTCATCCGCCACTGGCACGGCTCGGACGGTGTCATGAAAACGGATGACGTCTTCACCTGTGAAAATAGGTCTGATGGGATCGGGCTTCTTCGATGTGGTCTGTTTCACGACCTCAACTTCATCATCTTCTGGGAGGTAATCAATCACCACATTGAACATGAAACGGTCGAGCTGCGCTTCGGGCAGGGGATAGGTGCCCTCCATTTCAATGGGATTCTGTGTAGCGAGCACGAAGAAGGGTTCCTCAAGCGGGTGCCGAACACCCGAAGCGGTGATCTGGTGCTCCTGCATGGCTTCGAGCAGGGCGGCCTGGGTTTTGGGAGGTGTACGATTGATTTCATCGGCCAGGATCATGTTGGCGAAAATGGGGCCTTTGACGAAGTTCAGGTGTCGTCCATCGTCCGTTTCCTGCAGGATTTCCGTGCCGGTGATGTCGGCGGGCATCAGGTCGGGGGTGAACTGGATGCGTTGAAATTTAAGATGGAAAATCTGGGCGATCGATTTCACCAACAAGGTTTTTGCCAGACCGGGTGCACCGGTGATCAGGCAATGACCGCCGGCGAGCAGGGCGATGAGGATTTCTTCGATCGGGCCTTTTTGCCCGATGATGACTTTGCTGAGTTCGCCTTCGATGCGGTCGCGGCTCTGGGCGAGTTGTTCCACGGTGCGCTCTTCATTCTCCCATGGCTGATTTGTCGATGCTGATTCTGCCTCCACACTGATCCTCTCTCTTGATTGTTTTATTTAAATTAATGTGTGAGGGCATACATAACGATATTAATGCCCAAAGGGTATGCTTTTTTTTCCGAAAATTCTCTGAAGTAATATTCATTGGCGCCTTCCCATTCCCACCCGTCTCCGAGATCAGTGTTGTGACAGATGATCATCATCAGGCGTCCTTCGTCGTCGAACAAGCCCTTGTAGAAGGGGGTTTGTGCGTCCCAGCGTTCGAAAGTGATGCCGTCATACTGGCTGTCAGTTCCACGTCCGACATTTGGGATTTGTGGCTTTTCCTTGAGCGGGAAAACGAAGCTGAAAATGGGGTGTTCTATGGGAAGTTCCTGCGGTTCCCTATCGGGAAAGACGAGCTTCAATTCTCTGCGCAAATTTTCATATTCATCTACGCCCCAGAAATCGTCGATCATCATGAACCCCCCGCCAAGCAGGTATTTGCGCATGGCTTGCCGCTCATCCTCCTGAAGCATCATTTCCCCTGGCTCAATGAGGTAGACGAACGGGTAATCGAACAACTTCGGATCGGTGAGAGAAACATATTTGCCGTCCGGATCCACTTTGAGCGATGTCAACTGCTCGAGGCGATAGGAAAAGTTGAGGTCACTCTCCGGCATATCGATACTCCACTTCTGTCGGTAGCGTCCATAACCATCCGACCAGGAACGAAACTGTATCCGGACAAAGGTGAAGACATCTTCCTTGTATGATTCGTCCAGATCCCAGTCAGGCACACCGGCGCGTTCGTCACGTTGGTCGCCAAAGCGACGTCCCCATTGCGCCTGTGAGTGGATGTCGATACAAATCAGCCCTGTTATCATCAATACCAAAAACATTCCATGGCGCAGACCTGCCGTTCCTGCCTTTGGCTGGCTGACGAGCGGTAAGGGTGTGGCACTTGCTATCGGCATGGAAAAGTTCTTATTGATCTTCCTGGCTTTGTGGTTGTTCTTCTGCCGGTATGGAAGGTTGTGTTGAAATCTGAGCCGGAGTCAGTCCGTAACGCTTTTGCATTTCAATGTCGATCACGTCCTTTTGTATCGGTTCGGATTCCTCTGCCGGGATTTCTTCTTGTCTGGCAGGGGAGGTATCTTTCGATTCTTTTTTTACCAAAGTAAGCAATAATCTCTGAGCGTCCTGGTATCGAGGCGCCTCTTCCAATGCCATCAGCACCTGGCGTTTTGCCTCATCCGATCCCTCCGCATGGAGGAGTCGGGCCAATTCGTAATGGGCCAGGGCAGGATCGAGTGGGTTCAGTTT
>JAQCFT010000357.1 GCA_027619545.1 Verrucomicrobiota bacterium
GTGCTTTTGTTTCTTTGGTTAACGGGGAAATGACCGAATCAGGACTGGAAATCAGGACTGGAGAAGTACAAAAAAATGGTGGCTGAACCCAGACTTGAACTGGGGACACGCGGATTTTCAGTCCGCTGCTCTACCAACTGAGCTATTCAGC
This sequence comes from Verrucomicrobiota bacterium, assembly GCA_027619545.1. GTDB lineage: Bacteria > Verrucomicrobiota > Verrucomicrobiia > Limisphaerales > AAA164-E04 > AAA164-E04. The sequence goes on from JAQCFT010000357.1 coordinate 152, forward strand.
CACTTTTGCCTTTGACGGCAAGGGCACGTATTCAACGCAGTGGCCCTGCCTTTGACAAGTCAAAATCGCAAAAATGTGACGATTTTTATTTGATGGGCAAATCGTGCCCTGGATTTTCATTTAGCTTGCGCCCCGTTTCCGTTTGCGATCTGCTGTCGTCAATCATTGAACAAACCGTCATGAAATACTCTTACTTATCTCTTTTTCTGTCCCTTTTGTGCGCGATCACCTCTTCTATGAATATGGTTGCAGGCAAAGCAAATGGTCAGTTGGACATTTATTGGGTTGATGTGGAAGGGGGAGCCTCGACACTGATCGTGACGCCGGCAGGGGAGTCGGTCTTGATTGATTCGGGGAATCCCGGGGCACGTGATGCTTCTCGTATTCATGAGGTGGCCACCAAGATGGCTGGTCTAAAGCAGATTGATTATCTGATCACCACCCATTTTCATCTGGATCATTTTGGTGGCGCAGCCCAGTTGGCACAACTCATGCCGATCAAAGTGGTCTACGACCGTGGGATTCCAGAACAAAGCCCCGATCGAAACAGAAACGACGCCCGGTACCCTTTACTTATCAAGCCTTACCGCGAGATGGAGGTCGAAGAACGCCTGATCATTCAGCCTGGTATGCAATTGCCTTTGAAGCAAACCTTTGGAACTGCCGGCGTGGCGTTGACGTGCGTGGGGGCTGATCAGGTTTTTGTGGAGAAGCCGCTGATGGCTGGTTCCTCCGTGTGTGATGCATCCATTCCAAGCAAACCTGAGGATCTTTCCGACAACGCCAACAGCGTGGTGGTGGTCGTGGATTTTGGTGGATTTCGTTTTTTTGATGCAGGTGATCTGACCTGGAACGTTGAGAAGAAACTGATTTGCCCTGAAAACAAGGTGGGAACGGTTGATGTGTATCAGGTGACACATCATGGTTTGGATCAGAGCAATCATCCGGCCGTGATTCAGTCCCTGAAACCGACGGTATCCATCATGAACAACGGTGTGATCAAGGGATGTGGTCCCGCGACCTTTGCGGCACTCAAGGCGACTTCCTCGATCCAGGCCATGTATCAGGTGCATAAGAATCTGCGGGCGGATGTGGAGAACAACACAGACGACGTGCATATTGCCAATCTCGAAAAAGATTGTGAGGGTCATCCTATACATTTGAGTGTGGATTCTGATGGAGGCGCCTATGTGGTGGCTTTGCCGGGCTCTGGTCATCAGCGTCGGTTTGAGACGCGTGCGAAATAGAAAGTCTTCGTGTTTTGAAAGGTCTTGTAGTAATTTGCGCTTATGAAATTGGGCATTTACCCGGGGAGCTTTGATCCCTTGACGAACGGTCATCTGGATGTGATACGAAGGGCCGACAAGTTGTTCGACCGGGTGATCGTGGCCATCGCCAACAACGAGAGCAAGAAGCCGATGTTCACCAAAGAAGAACGGGTAGAGCTGGCGAGTGAATCCTTGAGCGATATGGAAGGTGTTTCGGTGGAGACATTCGACGGATTGTTGGTGGATTATGCGGTAGGTAAGGGGGCGCAGGCCATCATTCGCGGGTTGCGAGCTATTTCTGATTTTGAATTTGAGTTTCAGTTGGCTCTCATGAATCGTCACCTGGACTCTTCAATTGAGACGATTTTTATGATGCCCAAAGATAAATACACTTTTCTCAGCTCACGCATGGTCAAGGAAGTGGCTTCATTGGGAGGGGATATCAAAGAGTTTGTCCCTGCTCCGGTTTTGCGCGCCATGCTGGAACGGGCTGAAGAAATCAAACGTCATAGTCTGCAACCGGAATAACATCATGGCTTTCACAATTGTCATCAAGCATTTGGAATCCGACGGGAAAAACTATGAGGGAGAGATTCCCGAGGAGGAGTTGGATTTGAGGTTGCATGACGAATTACTTCATCCGTCGGGTCCGCTTCAATACCGTTTATGGATTGAAAAGCACGAGGAGAACCTGCTTTTGCAGGGCGAACTCTCTCAAATCTACCGTTGTGAATGCGCTCGTTGTTTGAAATCGTTCGAGTATGAAGCCACGATTTGTGACTGGCATGGCTTCGTTGCGTTGGAGGGAGAAGAAAGTTTACCGATAAATAATGATACGGTTGACTTGACCGCAGTATTAAGAGAGGATATTTTGCTCGTTTTACCGCAGCATCCGGTATGCGGTCAGGACTGCCAGGGAATGGTTTCTCAGGTGGACTCGGCGGCGGTTTCGGATGACGAGGTGGAGGCTACGGGTTCTTCACCTTGGGCTGCGTTGGACGATTTAAAATTGGAAAACGACAAAGACTGAAATATGGGTGTACCTAAGAGAAAACCTTCGAGGAGCGCGCAGCGTAAACGCCGGGCCTCCAACAGTGTATTGAACCTGCCGCAATTGAGTGTTTGCCCTCAATGTGCCGCTCCCTTCGTGCCGCATCGTGTTTGCCCCGCTTGCGGGCATTACAAAGGCCGGCAAGTGGTCAACATTGAAGCCTATTGATCTCTGATCTTGGGTTTTCAGTGAGGATTTAATTCATTTCATTCCATTAATCAGTCGATGCGTATCGCGGTCGATGTCATGGGGGGAGACCATGGCTGCGGCGTGATTCTTGACGGCGTTTTATTGGCGCTCAATTCTCTTCCCTCTGTTGAATCAGCCGTTTTGGTTGGTCGGGAAGATGAAATCCGGCGCGAATTGGATGCCAAAGGGAACGCGGATGCGCGTATCTCTGTACATCATGCCGATGAAGTCCTTACAATGGAGGACAAACCGGTGGATGCTGTTCGTCGCAAGAAGAACTGCTCCATCGCCAAGGGTGTTGACCTCGTAAAGAGTGGCGAAGTCGATGCGTTCCTGTCGCCGGGGAACACGGGCGGGGTGGTCGCAGTCTCGACCGTCAAGCTTCGGAGACTTCCCGGGCTGGAGCGAGCAGGTATTGCTACCGTGATTCCTGCGCCGGAAAATGAATTCGTTTTGCTGGATGCCGGGGCCAATGTTGACTCCAAACCCGTTCACCTTGCGCATTACGCTGTGATGGGAGAGGTTTACGCTCGCGAGGTGCTCAAGCTCAAGGATCCGCGCGTCGGTGTATTGAGTGTGGGGACCGAAGATGTCAAAGGGAATGATCTGACCTTGGAGGCCTTTAAACTTTGTAAAAAACTCGATCTGAATTTTATTGGAAATGTCGAAGGGCATGACCTGTTTTCAAATCGGGTGGATGTGGTGGTGTGCGACGGCTTTATAGGGAATATCGTGCTCAAGACTTGTGAGAGTTTGGCGCATGGCATGTTTTCCTGGCTTAAACGTGAATTGACAGCGACTCCTGTCCGGAAAATGGGAGCGATGATGGCAAAGGGCGCATTTAAGACCATTAAGAGTCGCATGGATCCCGATGCCTATGGCGGTGCTCCGTTGTTGGGGTTGAATGGCAACGTTTTTATCGCCCACGGTTCTGCCGGTACCACTGCTTTCAATAATGCCATTCGCATGACAGCTAGAGCGTTTGAGCATCACATCAACGAGCAAATGACCGAGGCTATCTCCATTGCCAACGGTCGTTTGGATTCTTAAATGCTGTTTCTTGGAAGAATTTTTTATGACTGATTCATTGCCAGACAACGTCGAATTCATCAATCCGCGTGCCGAGCATGGGTTTAAGGGGCGTACGTGTTCTATTGTATCTGTTGGCTCTTACGTTCCTGAAAAACGGTTGACCAATGCTGATTTGGAAAAAATGGTTGAGACGAGTGATGAATGGATCACGTCTCGAACCGGGATCAAGGAACGTCGCATAGCTTCGCCGGAACAATTTACCTCTGATTTGGCTACCGAAGCTGCCAGGAGTGCCATGGAGAAAGCTGGTATCAAGGGGGAGGAAATTGATCTTATCATTGTCGCCACCATCACCCCAGACATGCCTTTTCCCAGCACGGCATGCTTGGTGCAAAGCAACATTGGGGCTGTGAACGCTGCCGCATTTGACCTTGAGGCTGCTTGTTCCGGTTTTGTATATGCATTGGAAATTGCCCAGCAATTCATCATGTCGCGCACCTATGATACGGTGTTGGTTATTGGGGCGGAAAAGCTTTCTTCGATTATTGATTGGAAGGATCGCAACACCTGCGTTCTGTTTGGTGATGGTGCTGGGGCGGCGATACTTCAAAACAGGGAGCAGTCTCATGGGCTTCTGACCGCCTGCATGGGGGCTGACGGTGGAAAAGCCGGGCTCTTGTCCATGCCGGGAGGGGGAAGTCGGTGTCCCGCGACGGGAGATTCCGTGGATCAACGGCTTCATTACCTGCGAATGGATGGCAAAGAGACGTTCAAGAGTGCGGTAACAGCCATGTATAAAGCCGCACAAAAGGCACTTGAACGTTGTCAGTTGGATATCAGTCAGATCAAGTGTATCATACCTCATCAGGCCAATCTGCGGATCATGAGTGCGGTGGGGGATCGCCTGGGTGCAAAAGAAGATCAAATTTTCATCAATGTTGACAAATTTGGCAACACATCTGCTGCTTCTGTGGCCATTGCGCTGGATCAAGTTGTTGAAGAAGGGCGGATTCAGCGTGGGGATTTGATCCTGTTGGTTGTTTTTGGGGCCGGGTTGACTTGGGGGGCGGCAGTTATTGAGTGGTAACATGTTGGTCTGAAATGGGTTGAAAATCCATTTTTCGGGTTCATT
>JAQCFT010000358.1 GCA_027619545.1 Verrucomicrobiota bacterium
TTGGTCTTCAGCTCTGTGACTGACGCATTTTTCAACATGTCAGGTTGTGGACATTCAGGGAACTCGGGGGAATTTAAGCTCGCTTGCAAATTCCGAAATGGAGTTGTGGCAAGATTGTCCATGGCATTTGTTTGTTGGATGATGATATGTCCGGTTGAGTACTCACATTCAATAGCGGTGTCTGCTGATGAAAATTCGAGCCGATTTCATGATGTGGTGGCCGCCATGATCATCAAGATAGCCGACTACACTTACTGGCCGGAGGGGAGAGATCCGGCAAAGGGTGATGAAATCACACTGGCAGTTTTGTCAGAAGATAAGCAAATCCTGAACGTCTTTCTGCGTTCCGTCCACAACAGGAAGGCGGGGAAGGTCATCTGGAAGGTCAAGCAGGTGACTTCATTGAGCGAAGCAGAAGGGTATTCCATTCTCTTTGTGGATGATCATCACAAAACAGGGGGGCAGGAATGGTATGCCAGATTCCATGACCGAGAAATTCTTACTTTTGGGGAAGGCGAAAATGCCAACTGCATGTTTAATTTTATACTGTTGAATGGCCAGGTGCGGTTTGACCTGGATTTGAATGCGGCAAAGAGCGCTGGGATGGGGTTTGATTCGCGGATGATCAAACTGGCGCGCCAACTCAAAAAGGGGGCAAATCCATGAGGAACACCTACCCGCTTGCTGTCAATTGCTTTTTGTCTGGGAACATATGGCTGAAGGCATGCCCGTTACAATCAATCTGTCAACTAAACCAACCTATGTTATGAGAGATGTAAACAATCATTCCAGATGGAGGCGTATCGCCCAGGTGGTCATAACGTTGCTCTGCGCGTATCCACTGGGAGCATCGGAGCAGGAAAGACTTGCTGATGATGATTTCACCGAGCATCTGATGTCTTTATCACTTGAGGAGTTGTTGGATGTACACGTGGAAATAGCTTCCCGCACGCCCCAAAAAGTGGGAGACATTCCTGCAGCTGTCAGCGTGATTACCCAGGCGGACATTCAGCGAAGTGGGGCTACCTCTATTGCTGAGGCGCTGCGAATGGGGCCCGGTGTGGATGCCGCCCAGATCAGCAATAACTCGTGGGCCGTTGGAATCCGTGGATTCAACAGTTATTTGGTCAATAAGTCCCTTGTCATGGTGGATGGCAGGAGCGCCTATGCACCCTTGTTTGCCGGTACTTATTGGGATTCTGTGGATATGGTGCTGGATGATGTGGAACGTATTGAAATCATCCGCGGCCCAGGTGCCGCCGTATGGGGTGCAAACACCATGAATGGGGTGGTTAATATCATTTCAAAAAATGCCAGGGACACTCAGGGCACACTCGTCAAAGCGGGCTACGGCTCCGAGTTGCAGGGGATGTTGGCGCTGCGGCATGGCGTCCAAGTAGCCGAACAGGCTTATCTGCGGGTTTATGGCAAATATCTCAATGTCGACGAATCGGTGCTGACAAACGGTCAACCCGCCCATGATGATTCGGAATCAGGCAAAGGCGGGTTTCGTTTCGATTGGGAACCCACAGAGCTTACTCAGGTCACGCTGCAGGGTGATATGTATGGTTTGCGCGAACGCAACGAATTTTATGTCAAACCGGTCGGTGCCACCGGAGTGGTTCCGGTTAAGGATTTGATGTTGATCCAAGGGGGAAATCTCCTGGGTAGAGTGACGCATGAATTGGAATCCGGGGCGCGACTTTCTTTACAGGGATATCACGACCGATCCGACCGCGATACGGTCATGGTTCATGATCTCCAGAATGTTACCGACTTTGATTTTACCTTATCCGGTCCAGATAAACTCTCCCATCAATGGATCGGGGGTTTGGGTTACCGTCAAATTTATGACAGTGTTGCTTCACCTCATGCCACGACCTTAAATTATGTACTCCCGCATCGAACCACCCGGTTATTCAGCGCTTTTATTCAGGATACCGTGGCATTGATTCCCGATAAATGGCAACTCATGGTCGGATCCAAGTTCGAGCACAATTCCTACACACATTTTGAATTTCAACCGGGTGCTCGGTTGCAGTTCAATGTCAGTGGCGACCACATGATGTGGGGATCTGTGACGCGGGCCATTCGTACTCCTTCCCGCACAGATCTTGATGTCACGGTCGATCCGGGAGTGCCCGTTCCTCTGTTGTTTCACGGTAACAGGGATCTTGAGGCGGAAACCATGTTTGCGTATGAACTGGGATATCGGGGTAATTTGAGATCATGTCTCTCCATGGATGTCGCGTTTTTTTTCAATGACTATGATCGCCTGATTACAACAGGTTTTCCGATGATGTCTTCAACCGGTATGTCGGCGGGATTCGTGAATGGTATGGAAGGTGAAACCTATGGAATTGAATTGGCTCCACAATTGCAACTGACAGATTGGTGGCGCCTGATGGTTGCCTATACGCTTCAGTTCACTGACTTTGAAACTCCGGCTGGTTATTTGGCAACCGAACCTCCGGAAGCGCCTCGACATATCCTGAATCTTCAATCGAGACTGGATGTATCGGATTCGGTAAAATGGGATGTGATTGGTCGGTTTGTGGATGAGCGCGCCATTGAGTCCTCTCGTTTGGGGCGTATTGTGATTCCATCGTACTGGGCTCTGGATGTCAGGCTGGCTTGGCAACCAAGACCGAACCTGGAGTTGGCTATTATGGGTAAAAATCTGTTAACGCCTAGCCATCCCGAGTTCAGCGAGCCTTATGTCGCCATACAAAGTACGGAAATCCAGCGGTCAGTATATGGAACACTGGCGTGGAATTTTTAAATCAGGTGATACATGGTTTTATGCTGAGGTGTAGAGAGCCAGATATTGATGACTAGATACCGACCATCCATACTCCGAACACTCAGTGGCAAAATATTTGTGCTGCTGGGTATGGTGACCTTGTCGTCGGTGGTGTTCACGATCGCAATAGCATCGTTCCTGAATTTTCGTTCTCAAAAGCAGCAACTCTTGGAGAAGGTTAAAGTCAATGCCGCTATGATGATTCAGTTCAGCGAGGTGGTGTTGGATCTGGGGGATCTTGCCGGAACGGATGAAGTGGATGCCGGATTTGACTCCATGCTGAATGACCCCGCCATCATGGCCATGGTGATTTACGACAAGGAGGATAGGGTTTTTGCATATCGCTCTCGCAAAACATTTTTTTCATTCAAACCTCCAATTGTTCAAAATGAGCAAATCCTCGAAACCGATACGTCCATTGAAATTTTTCGCTCAGTCACACTTGCCAGTGGGGAAACGGTGGGGACGGTGTATTTAATGCACGACAAGGCGGAGATATACACCCGTTTCAAACGGCTCCTCCAGAGTGGAGTGATTGCCGGATTGTTTGCCACCGGATTGTCCATGTTGATCGCCCTTGTTCTGGGGCGGCGAATTGCACGTCCTGTGGAGCAACTAACCTCCATTGCAGCCGAGATTGGCAAGCAGAAGAAATACTCCTTGCGAGCCGTTCAGGAGCGAGATGACGAGATAGGCCAGCTGATCCGGCATTTTAATGACATGCTGGACCGAATCGAAACCCAAAACCTGGAGCTGAACCAGTCTCAGGAATTGTTGGAGCAAAAAATCGCCAAACGAACGCGTGAATTGGATTTGAGTGATCGCGCTCTGAATTCAGCATTCAACAGTGTCGTGATCACCCGGGTAAAGGATGGACAAATCATATATTGCAACGAGGCCATGGTAAAATCCTGTCTTTGGTCCAGAAAAGAACTTCTCCAACACAGCATGAGGATTCTCCAGGGTGCGGAAACCAAGTCGGAAACAGTGGAAACATTGTCGGGTGCAATATCAAAGGGGCAGGATTGCAAAGTGACCATGCTTCACTATCGAAAAGATGGGAGGACTTTATGGAACGATATCAGCATTGCCCCCGTGTTGGATGCCTCCGGTCGGTTGACCCACTTCATCTGGGTGCTGGTGGATGTGAGCGATTCCTTGGCAAAGGAAGCCTCATTGCGCGCCGCACGTGATGAAGCGGAAAAGGCAAACAAGGCAAAGAGCGAGTTTCTTTCACGAATGAGTCATGAGTTGAGGACACCGCTGAACAGCATTATCGGCTTCTCAAAATTACTTTCCATGTCGGGACTAACCGGAAAGGTGGAAGCCAACATCAACCGCATTCATCAGGCTGGTTTGCATCTGCTGAATCTGATCAATGAAGTTTTGGATATTTCCCGAATTGAAACCGGAAACCTGAGCCTGAGTTTCGAAGAAATTGATCTTCAGGAAATGCTTTTTGAAGTGGGGGATTTGGTCCGGCCGATGGCAACGGATTTGAAGGTGACGTTGGTTATTCATGAGCATAACACAGGGGACTTGAAAATTACCGCTGACAAGCAACGTTTGCGTCAAGTCTTGCTCAATTTGGCCTCCAACGGGATCAAATACAATCGTGTGGGAGGAACACTTACCATGTATTATGAACAACCCACTGAGGACCGTATTCGAATCATCATCCAAAACACCGGTGAAGGAATTTCCGAGAGCAAACTGGAACGTTTGTTTCAACCCTTCGATCGTCTGGATGCCGAACGTGAGCATTATCAGGTGGAGGGTACAGGGTTGGGGTTGGCGCTTTCCAAGAAACTGACAGAAGCCATGGGAGGGAAAATCTGGGCACGGTCCATCAAAGGCAAAGAAACCCAGTTCTTTATCGAACTCGGTCATCACTCCCACCCAGTTTCGGATCAGACAGGGCCGAAAAAGACAACAATCCAAACCACATCCGATACTTTGCAACGGAAGAATGATGGATGTGTGGTGGCGTTGTA
>JAQCFT010000359.1 GCA_027619545.1 Verrucomicrobiota bacterium
TGCTGCAGGTAGATCGGATCGTCTCGATCCGTCCCGCTGGCGATAGCTACGCGGATGAGGGGTGTTCGAACGCCTTGGGCTTCCCGAAACGGAAATTAACTTGAGTTATGGAAGCCACAAGGGTTGCGCGCCGAGATCCACGCAGTCGCGGGACAAGCTGCCACGCTCTACCTGTGCCAATCATTTAAAATGTTAATCCGAATTGAAGGAGCATGGATTGGATTTCTTCGGGTGTGGATTGGAGTTTGTCGGCGTGGTTGAAGAGTGGGGCCATGTCCGCCGGGAACCAGGGCGTGGGCGCTTTGGGATCGAGTCCGATGACGTTGAAGGGGGTGATGGTGGTCGTGATGGTGTTTTGGATGGATGCCCATTTGTCATCGTCAGAAGTGTTTTCTTTCTGGATTGTTTGAATGTGTTTCAACGCTGTTGTCAGGGTGTTTAGTTGTTCGGGGTTTTCGCTGAAAAGAAAGCCGGGGGCCAGGTGTTTTTTGCCGAGTCGCCAGGCTGTTTCGGTATAGCTGACCGCTGCAAAGTAGAGCATGGTTGTCGCGGCGAAGTGACGGAATGGATCCATGGTTGCGAACAGGGTGCCGATCAATTGATCGCAGATCGAAAGTTCCAGTTGGGATTTCTCCGCGATGGTCGGGAACGCTTGGATCGGGCCGCTTCCACGGAGTGTTTCCGGTCGGAGGGCTTCGCCGAGACGTTGGATGCCTTGAAGGGTTAGTGGGAATCCGGTGGACAGGAGCGGATCCACAAAACCCGCAGCCGATGGCAGCATGATCCACCGGTCTCCATGCATACGTTCCATGCGGTATCCGAGACGTTCGATTTTTCGCATGGGGTACATGGATTCAGCTTTGTGAAAGCACTCCTTTAAGCGCGGGTGTTGCTCGAGGATGTATTGCCAGATTGTTTCAGCAGATTCGGATTTGATGTTTGCGTGGGTGGCATCTGTTAACACCGCACCGGCACTGACCGGTCCATGATCAAATTCCAGGCTCCAAACCCATCCGCCATGGATCAGGTGATGGACCGCCGCCTTGTTGGGGGGATAAGGAGGGGCGGAATCCATCGCATCCGTTGAACATCCTTTCCAGGGATTGACGTTTTCGAAGTGGCCATAAACGCTGAAGCTCGCCGGGGTATGAGCAAGGGGCAGGGATTCAATACCGAGCCATTGTGCGACTCCGGATTTTCCGCCGGAAGCATCGATGACTGAACGGGCATTAATTTGTATTAGTTCTCCGGCTTGACGAATACCAAGTCGGATGCAGTCGGGCGTTTCTTCAAAATGTTCGATCTCGCTATGGTCCATGTAGGTCACCCCGTGTTGGATGGCCTGGTGCGTCAGGTAGTTGTCCCAGTCCTCACGCCACCAATGTGTGTCGGCGATTTGTTGATTGGGACTGGCTGCAACCATCAATTCCCGGTCCCACATGTCCGTCGACTTGTGGGTGGGTGTCTTGCAGTGATTGTAAAAGCCGAAGCCTCGCTTCAGACCGACACGTATGTCCGGATGGGCGCTTTTCCATTTTCCCCATTGAGTGAAATCGAGAAGGAACGGAAGGTTAAAGTCCCGGGCGATTTCTTCCAACATCAAGTTGGTGAGTGGAGTCGTGGATTCGCCAATGACGATGCGCGGGTGACTTCCCTTTTCAATGAGCAGCACCTCACACCCGTTTTGGGCGGCCGCCAGCGCGGTCAGGGCTCCGCCGAATCCGGCGCCCATCACTGCGACGTCATACATGGTTTTGTCTATCCTGGCTGGCATGTGGTGCAGGTTGTTTTTGGGAGTATCGACTGAGTGGCGTTCATCGTTTCAATGCGATTCTTTCGGCGCTCAAAGCATGCGAGGCAGGTTTGAAGGTGTTCCAAATCCCATAAGTCCAACCAAACACGTCCGAGTTTTAAATCCAGCGCCGCGTCGAAACAGGATTCCACCTGCTCCAGGGACAGGGGGTGAAGATCCCCGGTTTGACGCAAGGTCTCCATTGCTCCGGTTGTGATGCGGGTGGGGATGATGGCAACGCATGCGGCTCCACATTCAAAGGCTGTTTGAACAGATTTCAAACAAAGCTCCTGTGTCTGGTTTGGCTGGACAAAGGGTGGTTGAATCATGACAAAGGCCCGATGATCGATCGAGTGTTTCCCCAGGAGTACGCAGGCTTGCTGATAATCGGAGAGCGTGAATCGTTTGTTCAAACGTTGGAGAATGTCGTCACTGGCGGTTTCCAATCCCATGGCGATTTCCAGTTTGGATGGGAGCATGCTTGCAAACTTCAACGTGTGGGCGCCAATCAGTTTTGGATGGCATTCCACAATGACCCGATCGAATTCACTCAGCAGGCCAGCTATAGAAGCGTAATCCTCCAATGGAATCGCGCCTACATCAAAGAAACTTCCGCTATTGTAGAGTTTGATGTGGCGGATGGGTTCGGCGGTCCTTGATTTTAGTTGGGCGATGGCTTGTTTGATCTGGTGGGGGATGTGTCCTCTGGGGAGAGGCTTGACGGTGGTGTGTTGCCAGAGATCGCACATCACGCAGGTCCAGGGGCACTCGCGGTTAATTAGAAAGATGGTTGCAGTTTGTATGGGGCGTCCATACTGGTCCGGCTCGGTTTCGAGTAGTATGGCCGGTTGTGATGCTTCGCTTGGGCGCGCGATTTTTTTCCGCAGGCTTCGAATCCATTGCGTCCGCTGAGCAGGAGCATCCGGGTAGGGGGGGGGGCGTGTTCATTGATTTATTAACCGCAGATTAACGCAGATGTTTAGAAATATATCTGGAGAGTTGTTCGTGAGCTTGGGGGCTGCTCTGATAGGATCATACTGCTAAGTTTTTCGTTACTTAAATCTGCGATCATCTGCACAATCTGCGGTTCAGAAAAAGATTAAACCTCTGTAAACTGTTCCATGGCTGATCGGTCCATGCGGCAGACTCTCCAATCGGGGAATACTTCGGCCCCGATCCCTTTGTAGAATTCGATGGCATTTTCGTTCCAGTCCAGCACCACCCATTCAAAGCGTGCACAATCCCGTTGCAAAGCGAGTTCGGTCAGGTATTTCAGCATCTTTTTGCCGAAACCGCGTCCACGGAATTGGGATTTGATGAAGAGGTCTTCCAGGTAGAGTCCTTTTTTACCTTCAAAAGTTGAATAGTTGTGGAAGTAAACGGCGTATCCGGCTGGTTCATGGTTGACAAAGACCAGAGACACTTCCGCCGAGGGTTTGTCGCCAAAAAGAGATTCCTTCAACCGGTCTTCCGTTGCGGTCACCTGGTGGGAAAGGTTTTCAAAAGCCGCGATGCCATGGATGAATTCCAGGATCAACGGGATATCCTCAGGGGTTGCTATCCGGATGAGCAGGTCGGGAGTCTGAGAGGTGGTATCATTCACTTTGCCGTTGCCTCGTTCGTCGAGTGGGATCGAAAATGTTCCATAGCCTGTATGGCGGCGTTGAACTCGGCTTCCTTTTTGCTTTTTCCACTGCCCCGTCCCAGTTCCTTTTTATCGTGGACAACGGCACATTCGAAGAATCGGTCATGATCGGGGCCGGTGACCCGGATCAGTTCGTAATGCGGTGGCCGATTGGATTGGGTCTGCAGGTATTCCTGCAATTCGCCTTTGGGGTTTTCAAGGTTGGGGAGGATCTGCAATTCGCCGAAGTGTTCGCTGAAACAATCGATGACAAACTCATAGGTCCGCTCGAAACTGGAATCGACGAAGACGGCTCCAACCACCGCTTCAAATGCGTCCGCCAAGGCGCTGGGGCGTTCCCGTCCGCCGCTGAGTTCTTCTCCCCGGCTCATCATCAGTTGGGAGCCCAGGTCGATTTTGCTGGCAAGATCCGCCAGTGTGCGGCGGTTCACCAGTTGGGCGCGTGCTTTCGTCAAGGGGCCTTCATCGTGTTCCGGATAGCGTTGGTAAAGCTCCTGAGTGATGATCAGTTGCAGCACGGCGTCTCCCAGAAACTCAAGACGTTGGTTGCTGTTGAGGGATTTGGATTCTGAGCCGGAAAATGACCGATGGGTCAATGCCAGCAGGATTTGCTTTTTGTCTTTGAACGTATATTGGATGCTTTCCTCAATACGTTTAATCCGGTCATCGAATTCAGATGTGCTCATTTGAAACGGATTCTTCTAATGGTTGGCCAGGTGTTTCTTCTGGGGCCTCGATATTGTTTTCCGGTGCTTCGCCCCCTTCCGATTCGGTCGTGTCGGTCGTGTCGTCGGGTAAACCGTTTTCCATCAGGTCGGCGACAATGTGCTGGATTTTTTCCAATTCGTCCAAGCGCAGATCCGGCTCCGCAATGGTGAACACATCACCATTTTTGGCGTGCTCGTAAACAAAAACCCGGTTACCGGCTTTTTTGATCTGATCGCGAACTTTCAGGACTCTTTTGCGTTCCAGCATCACTGCCAGGATATAAAGCGCGCCTGCGTATTCGGTGAGGTTTTTCTCGACGAGTTTCCTCAGGATACTTTCGGCGGTATCCTTTCGAATGGCTTCCGGCGGTGGTGGCGGTGGTGAAACATAACGCCCGCGCCAGTGGGAAACGAATCCTTTCGTGGCGCCAGACCCGGCTGAATACTGGGAGATCCAGCACGATTCACAGACATCTTTGCGGGCGTATTCGCCTTGATCTATGAAAAGAAGGCTGTGGTAGATCTGTTGATCCTCAAACCCTTGCTCACACTCGTGGCAAAGGCGGGATCTGGATTGGATGTTCCAGTCATTCCCGCCATATTA
>JAQCFT010000360.1 GCA_027619545.1 Verrucomicrobiota bacterium
TGGATGAAGAAAGATGCGTTGCCAGTGTGTGTAAACACCACGTCGGTATTGGTTGTGGCCTTCGTCCGGTTTGTACGTGCGGGTGGGGAAATTCAAATGCTGGTAGTAGCCTGCCGGTTGATAAGGTTTGACGCTGCGTCCGCCGAGCCGTTCAACCAACAGTCCGCTTAGTTTGAGCGAACGATCCCTGATGAATTCGGCATCGATACGAAAGGCGTTTTGGCGCGCCCAGAACCGGTTCCCGGGATCTGTTGCCGTCAGTTCCGGACGTGGGGTGGAAGCCTGAAGGTAGGCGCTGGAGGTGACAATCAATTCCACCATGTGTTTGATGTTCCACCCGCTGTCGCGAAATTCCGCCGCGAGCCAGTCAAGCAGTTCCGGGTGATCGGGCGCTTGTCCCTGGGCGCCCAGATCGTCGAGGCGTCGCGAGAGCCCTTTGCCGAAGTAGAGTTTCCAGAGGCGATTGACGAAAACGCGTCCGGTCAGAGGGTGGTCGGGACGGAAGAGCCAGTTGGCCAGATCGAGCCGGGTGGGGCGACCTTCTGCTGCAAGTGGAGGCAGGAATGACGGGGTGGCAGGCTCTACGATTTCACCCGATTCGTCCAGCCAGTTGCCGCGTGGCAGGATGCGCATGGTGCGGGGTTCGACCTGCATGCTGACCATGCAGGGGGCGAATTCCTGTTCGATGGTTTTCTGGCGTTGCTGGAGACTGGCCAGGGTGTATTGCTGTGAAGAGTCGTTGGTGGAAATGTCATTTTTGAAGGATTGTATGGCTTCATTCAAAGAAACCAGTTCCGCGTATTGGGTGAGGTTCCAGGCTTTGATCTCCGGATCGCGTTTGGTTGGGATGGCGTTGGGCGCATTGAAGGCGCCCTGTTCTTTCAGATCGGCGAAGAACGACGCCAGGCTGTAGAAATCCCTGGTCGTATAGGGATCGTATTTGTGGTTGTGACATTCGGCGCAACCGGTTGTAGCTCCGAGCCAGACGAGGCCGAAGTTACGAACACGGTCCGCGGCATATTTCGCCAGGTATTCTTTGTCCTGCACACCTCCTTCGTGGGAAGTTTGCAGCAAGCGGTTGTAACCGGAGGCGACTTTCTGCCAGAGGCCGGCATCTGGAAGGAGGTCTCCTGCCAGTTGCTCTCGGGTGAATTGGTCATAGGGTAGGTTTTCGTTGAAGGATTTGATCACGTAATCGCGGTAAGGACTGATGCTGTGATCCTGATCTCCGTGGTAACCGACCGTATCGGCAAAGCGAACCAGATCCAGCCAATGCGATGCCATCCGTTCGCCGAAGGCAGGTGAATGAATCAAACTGCGGACGTAGTCAAGCAGACCGTCTTTTTCCATGGCCTGAGCGAAACGTATCACGTCGTCGGGTGAAGGGGGCAATCCGGTCAGGTCGAAGTGCAGACGCCGGGCCAGCGTGCTGATGGTGGCGGTGGGGGACGGTTTCAGATTCCTTGCTTCCAGTTCGGCCAGGATAAAACGATCCACCGGTTGGCGGGGCCATGCGTTGTCCTGGACCGCTGGCAGATCTGGGCGAATCGGGGGGGCGTAGGCCCAATGGGTTTCGTAGGACGCACCTTGGGCGATCCATTGGCGGATGGTTTCGATTTCTTCGGTCGACAGTGTTTTGCCCGAGTCCGGCGGGGGCATGAGGTCGTCTTCGTCGGTGGTGACGAGGCGGGTGAGGAGTTCGCTGGCTTTCGGATCGCCGGGCACGATCGCTGCGTAGCCCCCCAGATCTGCCAGAGCGCCTGCGGCAGTGTCGAGGCGCAGCTCGGCTTTGCGTTCTTCTTCATCGGGACCATGGCAGAAGAAACATTTGTCGGAGAGGATGGGGCGGATGTCGCGGTTGAACTGGATGGGCCCTTCGGCGCCGAGTTGGAGCATCAGGCCAAGCCAGAGACCGACGGATATGCGAGGGATCAGATGTCTGTCGAGTTTCATGAAATAATCATTTGATGAATGGATGACCTCTTGGGTTCCGTTGATTTGTCAGAGGCGATTGGCAAAAAAGTCCAGACGTCGTTTTACTTCGTTTTTGCCTTCTGGATCCTTCAATTGTGTGACGTCGAATGGATACCCATTGGATGGATCATGAAAAAAAGCTGCCGCGTTGAGAGTGATCAAGGCAACGAGATCTCCATGGTTTTCGTTCAGCACCTGATAAAAAGTCGGGCGCGGATCTTGTTGACCAAGGATGCCGAGGAATTCGGCGGCGCGCACTCTCACCAGAGGATCTTCGGCTTCCAATTGCTGCCTGGCTTTATCCGCCATTGGAGCCGCCTCTTTGCCCAGAACGCTGCAGGCGGTCAGGGCCCAGTAACGGATCAGGGGGGATTGACTGTTCATGGCTCGGGTCAAACGCTTCTCAGCCTGTTCAAACGGGAGCAGCGCCAGATTGGCCACGTTGATCAATTGTTTGATCTCGCGGGTGTGTTCCTGACCATAGGCGATGCCGTCTTTGAGCGCGTGCTCCGCCATGTAGCTTTCCGGATAGGCACTCAGGTCGTTGATCGCGATCATTTTTCGGTTCAAACGATCACGCATGGATTCCAGCATGGCGGCATGACCGGGGTCGTTGGTCAGGTTGTTGATTTCGTGGGGATCTTTACGGAGATCGAACAACATTTCGGCGGGTTTGCTTTTGAAGAAAGCGGACTGGGCTTCATTGAGTTCGCCTTTGCGAAAGAGTTCGCGCCACTCTGCGTATGCCAGCATGCGGTAGCGGTAGTTGTTTTGCAGCCCGTCGGGGTAGTAGGCCTGGAAGTTTCGGATGTATTTGAAATGCCCTTTGCGGAGGGAACGGCACATTTCGTATTTTTCATCAAAACGATCGGCGTAGCCAAAGGTTTCATCACGGTATTCAAGCATGGCGGGGGTGATATCCGGTCCAAGAAACGGCGCGCCGTCCAAAGCGCCCGGCACCTTCAGTCCGGCCAGGTGCAGCAAGGTGGGCCCGAAGTCGATGAAGCTCACGAATGCATCCAGTTTAGACCCGATTTCCAGAGGGATTTCCGAGCGCCATTTTTCAGGGATGCGAATGACCAGCGGTACGTGCAGTCCGGATTCGTAGAGGTAACCTTTGCCCCGGGGCAGTACGCCTCCATGATCGCCGAAGTAAAAGATGAAAGTGTTTTCCAGGAGATTGTCTGCTTTGAGCTGGTCGACGAGTTTGCCGATCTGTTGGTCGACTTGTTCGATGCGGTCGAAGTAACGCGCCTGGGTGAATCGAAATGTCGGTGTGTCCGGGTGGTATGGGGCGACGTAAACATCGGTGGCGGGTGTTTTCGGGGGCTCCTCGGTAAAGGCTTCCTTCGGGAAATGCAGGGAACTTTCGTGGGTGACGCCAAAGGTTTGCATGTGAAAGAAGGGAGTGTCATCGCTTGGGCGGTTGCGCCATGAAGCGTTCTTGGAGGACTCATCCCACACACCTTCGCCTTCCACCACATTGTAGTCCTTTTTATTGTTGTTGGTGGTGTAGTAGCCGGCCTGCCTCAGGAAGGCGGGCCACATTTGGATGCCTTCCGGCAGGTGGGCGAGGGTGTGTTTGCGGTGGTATTGAAAGCCTGCCTTGGGGGCGAGGATGCCGGTCATCAAGGTGGTGCGAGCCACCGAGCACACCGGAGCGTTCGAAAAGGCATGCCTGAACAAGAGTCCTTCTTTTGCCAGGGATTCAATGGTCGGGGTGGCCCCGTATTCGGAGCCATACAGCTCCATATAATGCTTGGAGTTGTCCTCGGATAGGATGAAAACAAAATTCGGTTTTTCACCTGCAGCCGCTGTGGCAGGAGTGAATGGCATGAACACTGTGAGAGCAATCAATGCCCATGCGCATGCTGAAATCATTCGAATGTGTTTTGATGACGGGTGCATGGCCACATTAGAACGGTAAACGTCCGGATTGGCAATACTTGGGGTGGGGCGGGTAAGGGGGAGCGTGGGATGATGAAATGGGGAGATGGGAATCCGCGGATGGCGCGCCAGAGAAGACGCGTTCTACCACGGTGTTGATGAACGAGGCGGGACCTGCATTCTTGCAGATCCCGCCCGTTTGGCTTGTGTGTTGTGGTGTGGGTTATTGATTATATCGCTTGCAGACCCCGAGGCCATGTTCATCCCCTTTGCCCTTGCCGTTTCCTTTTCCTTTACCCTGGCCATCTCCATTCCCGTTTCCGCGTCCGTTGTTCGGGTGTTTGGTTCCGATCCCGTTTTCTTGACCTTTCCCTTTCCCATTTCCTGTCCCGTGCGAACCGGGGTTGCCTGATTGAGACGAGCTCAAGGCATGCTTGCTGGCCCAATCGATGGCTTTCTTCTAGGGGGGGAAGCTTTTTTGGGCCGAGTTTTTGATCAAGGATGCCTCTTCAGGACATGCTTGTGTGAGGTTACGGACCAAAAAAGGCAAGGTCTGCGGGTGTGAAGTGGCAATGGATTCTATGATTTCCTGAATGCAATGCTGCTTGTTATCCGAATGTTGAACGATCTTTGTTGCCTCCACCGGTATCTCAGCCACCTTACATTTCTGTAGTGCGACATGAGTTGATTTGCCGGAACGTGACCCAGGGTCCGCATGCAGGGCGGATGCTCCGATGAGTATGGATATCGAACAGATGGAGACACGCCAATCCATTCGACGTAAAACGTCGTTGTAATGTTTTTTCATTTTTCCTCCTTGTTGGTGTCAATAACCCAGAAACAGGGGATATTTCTCGTGATTGACGTC
>JAQCFT010000361.1 GCA_027619545.1 Verrucomicrobiota bacterium
TCATGAAGATTTGGGGAAGGTTGCCCGGATTCTGCACTTCGTAGAAACGTCCATTGCCATTCTGTGCGATCCATTTCATGGTGTCCGGTCCTGCATGACCGGCGATCAGGATGGTGCTGACCGTGATTTTGTCGGCCACCATGTTATCCATCAGGGCCTTGCTTGGAGCGCCTGGATCACCGTCGCTGAATAGAATCATGTGCTTGATATGGGCATTGGATTTTTTCAATCCTTCGTAACCCTTTTCCACGATCCCCTGAAAGCTCGGCAGATCGCCCTGGTTCATGCCCATGATCTGTCGTCCCATTTCCATTTTGTCGCGTACGGGGGTCAGCGGGAATAGCCATTTTTCAGAGCCGTCCCAGAGAATGATGCCCAGTTCGTCCTGAGGAGCCATGGTGTTCATGACCCCCACCGCGACCTGACGCGCGATCTGGTTGCCGCCAGGAAATTCCATTCCATGCATGACCATGACCAAGGCCCCGTTGGGGAGAACCTTTTTACTGCTGAGTTCCATGTCCAGCGGCAAGGTGGTTTCCAATGGCGTACCTCGATAACCTCCGGCGGCCAGGGATTGATCGCCCCCGATGCAGACCAGTCCCACTCCGAAATCACGCACCGCACTCTGAAGCAGGCGCATCTGGTCCATGCTGAAATCTCCCGCAGCGACATTGCTCAGGAAAATGGCATCGTAGCTTTGCAGTTCGGGAAGTGTTTGGGGTAATCCTGTAGGTGGACGGGTGATGACTTGAATTTGTGAGCTTTCCAGAGCGGCGATGAGGTTCGAGTCGGCAGCCATGTTTTCGGAGATAAGAAGAAGTCTGGGATCTCCCTGAACGGTGGTGAATCCAATGGCCCGGTTGTTCTGGGCCACGGAATCTCCTTCTGAAATCAATTGGACATCGTAAGTATAGAATCCGGGTTCTGTCAGCATCTGCGGTACCGCGAACAGGTTCTTACCGGCTTCGAGCCTGACGGGTTCTTCACCGATCAGCTGGTCATTGATGAACAACCTGAGCGTGGCGTCTTCGGGTTGGTCGGCCGTGGCGAAAATCTTGGCATCAAACGCGGTTCCTTCTTCAACAAAGTTGGAACGCCGATGCGTTGAACCGAGACATCCTGACCTCGCTGGGTGCCCATGGGGTAGACATCCAGACTGACATCCAGGGGAAGCGAGCTTCTTAATGCGGGGAGGGCGTCTCCAAGGTTTTCGTTGCCATCGGTCAGCAGCACAATGCGTTTCTGTCCAGTCTCCGGAAAAGCTGCGGTTGCCAGTCGAATGGCGGCTCCGATGTCGGTTCTGGATTCGTCGATGACCGATTGTACGGCGGGAAGTTCGTTACGTTCCAATACCGGTAGTTCCAATGCTGCTTCCCCCCCAAACACCACCACGCCTGCCTTGTCGACCGACTCTTTCATCTCCATCGTGCGTTGGACGTATTGAACGGCATTTTCCTTTTGTGCGGCAGGTATGCTTTCGGAACGATCCAGCAGGTAGATCACGTTCATCCCTTCCATCGGTCGCAACCACTGCAGCCCTGCCAATGCGAGTAGGACGCTCAGGGTGATGATCAGGCGAATGAACAGTACGGACCAACGGCGCCAGGGACCGATCTGCACATCCGAGTGACGTGCCCAGTACACCACCCAGGGCAACGCCACAAGGGCGCATGCCAGGAACCACGGATGTGTGAACTGAAAACTCATTTGCCTGTTGCCTTGTTAAAAGTCAGACCACGACGGCGCACCCACTTTTGAACCCGATGATTGGCGGCATCCGCGATGTACAGATTGCCCTTCGAGTCCAGCGCAATGGACCACGGGTTGTTCAATTGCCCCGGAGCGTCCCCGGGGCCACCCAGTATTTCGATGCTTTCGTCCTGATGATTGAATACCTGTAACCTGCTGTTGCCGAATTCGCAAACAAAGAGATTGCCTGCGTCATCGATCGCCAGATCATAGGGATAACTCAGTTCTCCCCGTTCCCGGCCTGCCTGACCGAACGAGCGTTTCCAGTTTCCTGCCGGGTCCAGAACTTGAATACGGTGATTGCAGGAATCCGCGACGAAAATGTCGTCAGCTGGATTGCAAGCCAGACCTTCCGGACGGTTGAACTGGCCGGGTTGGTTGCCGATGGTTCCAGTCGAACCCAGGCAAATGGAACCGTCCGCAGTGAACCGCTGGACACGTTCGGCGGCCTGGTATTCGCTGATCACCAGCGTGCCATCGGATTGGAGCGCGGCTGAACGCGGGAAAGTCAGCAAACCTTCATCCTTTCCATACGCCCCCCATTGACGGATCAACTTGCCTTCGGATGTGAAATGGTTGACGCGCGAGTAATGGGGTTCCACCACGACAATGTTGCCCTCCGCATCCAGGCACATGCCTTTGGGTTTGCCACGCTCCAGTTCGGGCATTTGCCATTGGAGAACATAGTTGCCATCCTGATCAAATTTTTGCACGCGTCCGGTCATGTCTACCACATACAGATAATCCTCTCGATCGACGGTCAGGGACCTCGGCTTGATGAAGAATCCCGGGCTGCGTCCCTGAGTGCCGATGATGATCGCCTTTTCAAATATGCGTGAATCCAGCAAGGCCTCATTCGGAGTTTTGGTTTCAATGTGATTCGAGCACCCCGCGACGCAACTTGTCAGAATGATTGCCATGGCATGATTCCAGAATTTGGGGACGGACTTGGCAAGGTGACAGCCCTTCGTTATGGCCCACGGCAGGATGGCGATCATCAGCAGGAGCAGTGTCATGGCATGCACCTGGCTGTTATGGCCGTAATGAAGAAGATTAAAAATGCGCAGCGCCAGGGTATCAGCACCTGGAGGCGTTACGAAAAGCAGCGTGTCCGCATCCCACAAAGAAAAGAGAAACACCAGGTACCATGCCGCTCCCAGCAACCATCCTATTTGTGGCAGGTAAAGAATGCGCGCTCTTTGAATGACTGAGGGTGCATCCAGTCGGCCGGCGTCCACCAGGCTCCGATCCAGCATTTGCCTGGCCAAATGCACTCCCAGCCATCCCAAAGCAGCATACCGCAGCGTCAAAGCGAGGATGGTCATGGACAGGTGGGGACGATGCAAGGGAAACCAGGTTTGCTGGGTCAGACTCAGAAAGATCACACCCCAGACGCAACCGGGTAATAGAAACAGAAGCCATAGTATCTTTGCTCCTTTCCACCGATGGAGGGCTCCACCAAGGATTAAAGAGAATGTGGCGGTCAAGGTGCTGAAGATCAGGCTGTTGTTGAAGGCGGATTGTCCCGCCGCAAGGGCTGGTCGCAGATCCGCCCAGGTTTGTTTTGAAAACAGGAGTCCTAGGCAGGGAAGGACGGTGGCTGTTATGAACCATAATCCCGCTGCTCCCTTGAGCCCCCAGACCCAGTGGGAATCAAAATGCCTTGAGGCTGATAGCTGCGGTTGATCGTGCCTTCCAAAGGGCCAGCGGATGGAATCGGTTTTCAAGCATAACAAGACCACGGAGGAACTACCGATGAGCCACAGGATGCTGGATTGGATTTCTCGCCATTCCAAGGTGGCGCTGAAGGTGACGAACAGGTCGGCTGTCCAGGTTTTGACCTGCAGGAGGGATGGTACGTTGAATTGATTCAAGGTCAGGGCGGACACCACAAACATACTGCCGATCAGTGCCGGACGTGCTGCCGGCCACAGGAGGTGCCTGCAAAGATTGAAGTTGCGCAATTCTGGCTCGACTTCCAACAGGTGTGGGTGCATCCGTTCGAGCGTGCCAAGAGCGCATAAAAAGGGAATGGGCCAGTAGAGAAAAGAGCACATCCACACGGCACCGCTCATGCTGTAGAGATTCCAATCCAGCCAGGGACGCAGCGATCCTGCTTCACCAAATAATCCCATCCAATAAGTCAGAAACATGAACTGGGGCAGGACCAGATTGAGAATGGCTCCCGCGACGATGACATTGCGAAAAGGTTTTGATGTCAGCCACGCCCCCAGCGCGGTCACACATCCCACGACCAAACTGACCGCACAGACGGCGGTGATCAGGATCAGTGTTTGTGTGACTAATTGTAGAGACATATCAGCGAATGAACGTTTCCCGCATCCAATGAAAGGTTTCCTTTTCCTCCGCCATGATTTCCGCCCAGTAGATGTGAAGGAACTGATCGTCATGGGGTGGTGGCTCGGCGCTGACCAATGCCGAGGCATTGACCATGTCGGACAACACATTGTTGGCCTTGATGAATGTTAGAAATGCCATGGCCTCCGTAGGGTGGGGCGCGCCGGTTACCATGCCCACCGTGTTCGGGATGGCGCACAGTTCGCTTTTCAGGGGGATGGATGTCAGTGGCAGTCCTTTTGAAAGTCCCACTGCCAGATCATCCGAATCCGTCAACCCGACGGCGGCCTCACCGGCTCCGACGAGTCGAACCACCATGGAATTACCGTCCACAATCTTGACTTCATTCTCGATCATTCTTCGGCACCATGGCTCCCAGAGATCGGCTCCCCATTCTTCACGCAGAGCCAGCATGTGGGTGGCCGTTGTGCCGTACAAGGGGTAAGCCATGACCGCTTTTCCATTCCATTTTGGGAGTGTCAGATCCTTGAGCGAAGCGGGGGCGTTCTCTGACGAAACGAGATTGGTGTTGAGGATCAGGACGCGCATGCGATAACCGAGTTCCTCGAATCCCTGCACAGCGCCTGCTTCGGCAAGTTTA
>JAQCFT010000362.1 GCA_027619545.1 Verrucomicrobiota bacterium
ATCACAAGCGCGGAGTTTCTGACCAATCACTAAACTCACCCATGAACCCAAAACCATCCAATAACAGCCCCCAGCACTGCGTCACCCATGAACACACATGGCACCGTCGCAAATTCCTACAAGGCCTCGGTACAGGCATCGCAGGATCGATGTTCAGTTGGTCAGGATTGATGACACCCCAAATGTTCGCTGAGGCAGCGAAAAAGCAACAGAAGAGCTGCATCCTGCTCTGGCTCTGCGGTGCACCCAGCCAATTTGAAACATGGGATCCCAAACCAGGGCGTGCAACAAGCGGTCCGTTTGGCCATATTCCCACGAAAATTCCAGGTGTTCATTTCAGTGCGCTGATGCCAAAGTGCGCATCAATTGCGGATAAAATCTCAGTCATACGCTCCATGAAAACGGAGCCGACCGAACATTTTCAAGGCATCGACCGATTGAATCGAGGCGACGCACCGCGTCCCCCCTTCATACGTCCCTCCCTGGGAAGCGTCCTGGGTCAACAACTCGGTCAATTGGACAGCCCCATCCCCAATTTCATCCTCTTGGACCCCTGCCCGGAGGGCAATGAGTTTAAATCTTTCAAAGCTGGAAATTGGGCCGGATGGCTGGGGGCGGAGTACGGCCCTGTGAGACTTGGGGGTGAATACAGAATTCCAGATGTACAAAAACTCCCTGACATCACCACCCAGGACCATGAAGAACGTGAAGCGTTGAGACGTTTCCTGACACGTAAATTCGAGAACGATCGAAAAAGCGCTGCAGCAGCGTCGCAAAATGCCGCTTTTGAACGCGTCAAAGGACTCATGAGCTGCTCCCACCTCTTTGACCTGGAAAAACTACCCCAAAAGGATCGTGAGCGATACGGACAGGGCACCTTTGGCCAACACACACTGCTGGCCAGACACCTTGTAGAAAATGGGGCTCCTTTTGTGATGGTCGCCAATGGCATGCCTTGGGATTGCCACGTCTTTCAGCACGAAAACTACCAGATGCTCGTCCCTGATCTCGACAACATCATCTTCCAACTGATCAATGACCTGGACGATCGAGGCATGCGGGAAAACACCCTCGTGGTCATGATGGGCGAATTTGGACGCACACCATGGCTGAACGCCAGCCGCGGGCGAGATCACTACCCAAATGCCTGGAGCCTGGCCATGGCCGGTTGTGGTATCCAACAAGGCGTGGTAGTGGGTGAAACGGACCCTGACGGTATCGAAGTCATTGACAAACCGTTTGATGAAAAAAACCTGTTTGCCACCATTTTCACCGCACTGGGAATTGATCCTTACGCAGCCTACGACCTCCCCGGGCTTCCGACCTTTCACCGCGTGGAACAGGAAGCATCGCCCATTCAGGAAATTTTGCTATAATCCATATCTGACAATCATTTGAACCTCTTCCCATGAAACTGAACCTGAACAAGGAAATCAAAATACCCACCGCAGCACTGGGAATCAGCACAATCCCCCAAAGCCGGCGCCTTCTGGTCAGTTGCTTCGATGGATCTGTTGTATTGGTGGATCCAGACAAGGAATCTTTGGTTCCTCTTGGCACCCACTCGAGCTATGCCTCGGGTGTGATGTCTGTCCTGGAGGGTACCATGGCCGTATCAGCCGGATACGACGGCATCCTGCAGTGGCATGACATCGAATCTCAGAAAACAGTCACTGTGGAAAAAGCTCATGATTTCTGGTCATGGCAGCTCAAAGCATCCAACAACGGAAAGCTCGTCGCCTCCACCACCGGACAATATTTAAGCGGCGGATATAAATATGAACCAGCTCCCGAAAAAGAGCCTTCCATCAAGGTGTACGACACCGAAACCACAAAACTGCTCGCATCTTTCAGCCACCTTCCTCCGGTCTTGAGCGTTGCCTTCAGTCCAGACAATCGTTTCCTGGCCGCAGCAAACATGATGGGTGATATCAGGGTTTGGGACCTTGAATCGAAAGAACTCCTCAATGAATGGAATACTCCCGATTTCACGAGTTGGGGCATCATCAAGAGTCATCACTATATCGGAGGCATCTTCGATTTAAGCTTCGCACCGGATGGCAAAACCATTCTGGCATGCGGCATGGGACCCATGCGTGATCCGATGGCTGGCAACGGAAAACAAACATGGCAGGAATTCGATTGGCAAAAACCCGAACCCGAAAAAATACGTGAAATCATGGACGATGAGCGCGGACGTGGATTGATGGAAACACTATCCTGGCATCCTGATAATAAATCTTTCTGCATGGCTGGACGTATGGCCCAAGGAAACTGGAACACCGCACTTTTCGCTCATGAAACCGGTCAAATAATTCAAGGAATTGACAATAAAACCCGGGTCACAAAATCTGTATTCACAGAAGATGGAAATCAACTAATCCTTGCCGGGGCAAAAAGCCAGGGAGCCCCGGAAAAAGGTAAGTGGAAGGATTTTGGTAGATTATACATCTACGATGTTGTGCCATAAAAATGGCGGGAGCGACGGGACTCGAACCCGCAACCTCTGCCGTGACAGGGCAGCGCTCTAACCAATTGAGCTACGCCCCCGTTTCAAACGGGACTCGGAATGTATGCGAAATCCACGATGTTCGTCAATAGCTTATTGAAAAATTTCGCAAAAAAGATTCGAGTAGCAGACGCCAAGGAGGTGGGGGTGGGGAACCCCTCTGAAGAAACGCACCACTACTCGAATCTCTAATTAATGTTAACAATTGCGTAACAGATGTCAACGTTCCGTTGGTCGGGAAGTTGAACCTTTTACATTATTTACATATGAACCCACTAAGCCTGAGCTCCATACAAGCCAGGAGTTTGACAATAGGAATGCATTGAGTAAATCAACTGAATGACAATCCCAAGATTGATACCTATTGCCAAAAATGGTTGAGGAATTGAATCCACTGAGGTTTCTTATCCAGACATCAACTGCACCAGAACCGCGGTGATGCAGATGTGAATCAGCTTTTTCCTTTGCCATCGTAATTCAAAATCACACTGCCAAGAGATGCCTTTGAATCGATTCCCATTGCATAATGGTCGTAGCAATTGTGGCGTCAGTCCAAATAACAAAATCACTCGCTTCCACTTTATGTTTGAGAGATAACTGTGCACCCAATCGCTTTTGAATGTGAGATTCGTCCCATCCCCTGCTGATCAAACGAGCATGTTGAGTATTTGAAGAGCATGCCATGGCAATGATCTTGTCGAATCTTTTTTCAACTCCAGTTTCAAATAACAACGGAATAACCACTACTCCAAACGAAACACCCCTATCATCCCATTGGACCACCATGTTCTCCCAAACTTCGCGAATGCGGGGATGTAAAATTTGTTCCAGTTGTTTAAGCGAGTGATGATCATTGAAGACTATCCGGGATAACCGTTGCCGATTCAAAGAACCATCTGAAGCACAGACATCCTCACCAAACATTTGTTTCACCAGATCAAAGGCAGGTTGACCAGGAACCAATAGTTCTCGGGAGATATCATCAGTGTCGATGACCGGCACATTCTCTGTTACAAGGTGGCGAGTCAAAAAGCTTTTACCACAACCAATGCTTCCGGTTAATCCAACTAATTTCATAACAAAAAAAAAGGAACCGCCGCGGCGGTTCCTTTTGCAAAATCAAAGTTAAATATCCTTACTCGGATACCGCTCTGAAGAACGACTGGGACTTGCCGCCATTTTCAACACCTCGAACCTGAAGTCTACCTTCATGATTGGTTCGACCATTGTAAATCTGCTGCCACTTGTCCAATCCTTTCGATGTTTCAAGGATATATACCTGATCGGGTTGTCCGACGATTTCAAAATCAAGACCTCCTTGATCACCTTGAGAAACATACACAGAGGCGGTTTTTTGAGGTGATGACACGATTTCCAAAGGAAGATCGATATTATCCAAGAAAACGGCATCCTTGCCTTCGCTATTGGAAAAATCTTTCACGTATCGCCATTCAAGCAAATGTTCGCCGGCATCAATGAGAAATTCAAATCGTTGCCACTCGAGATCGCCTGACCATTCATTAACCAGCCGTCCGTCAATAAGGAAAGAAACCACATCCCAACCTTCCTCAGTGCTGACCTTGATATCAAATTTGCCCCGTCCTCCTGAAAAGTTTTGACGGAGACTCAAGGTAGTCGTTTGGCCATGGCCAATTGAACCTGACATCAGTGAATAACTACCCGTGAAGCTTTCGGCGTCGGTGACTGTCCAGTTAGCACCCTCACTCTGGAATGGCTGGGAAATGACCCCTGACTCAAAGTTATCACTCACCGTGATGGGTAAAAACTGAGCCTGCACCTCGAGATTCGAATCGATTACCAAATTCAGTGGATTATCAGTGGAATCCACACTTCCTGCCCAACCGGCAAACTGAAATCCAGCATCAGGAACTGCTGTTAGCAAAACCTCAGAGCCGACGCCAAACAGTCCGGAAGCACCATCGATAACGCCTCCCTCACCGGCAATCAATATCAACTCACGTAGTTCGGTCGGTGTGTATTGGTAACGGATTCCAAAACTACCACCGGCGCCACCAAACCCGTCAATCACTATCCAATATTTTTTACCAGCTTCCAACGCCTGGGTAATTCTGCTTCCTGAGCTGCTTGGTGTTGCGTCATCATTGGAGGCGACAGCAACAAGATCAACAACCTTGGAACCGGTATAGAGCGCCATTAAAGTGTCAAATCGTC
>JAQCFT010000363.1 GCA_027619545.1 Verrucomicrobiota bacterium
CCGGCCTGATCGGACTGACCTTGGCTCCTGAATTCGAAAAAACCGGATGGATCTACCTCTACTATTCCCCTGCGGGGGATGTGCCCGAAAACCGGGTCTCCCGATTTACGCTCAAAGGCGACACACTCGATCTCGGTTCGGAAAAAATCGTGCTGCGGGTCCCGGTGCAACGTGAAGTCTGTTGCCATGAGGCCGGCTCACTTGCATTCGATGCCGAAGGCAATCTCTTCATCTCCACCGGGGACAATACCAATCCCTTTGCTTCCAGCGGATACAATCCAACGGATTACCGTGATGGGCGCTATCCTTGGGACGCTGCACGGTCCGCCGGTAACGCCAACGATCTACGAGGAAAAATTCTGCGCATCCATCCCGATCCAGACGGCTCCTACACCATACCAGAAGGGAACCTGTTTCCCCCTGGCACACCGAACACCAAACCGGAAATTTACGTCATGGGATGCCGTAACCCTTTTCGCATCGCCATCGACAAAGAGACCGGAACACTCAGTTGGGGCGAAGTGGGGCCAGACGCTCGCGAGCTCGATGCGAGTCGCGGCCCCGCAGGATTCGATGAGATCAATCGCACACGAACCGCCGGCAACTTCGGTTGGCCTTTCGTGATCGCTGACAACAAACCCTATCGTCAATACGACTTTGACACCCGGTCATCAGGTCCGGCACAGGATGTCAACAGCCCCAAGAACCACTCCCCCCAGAACACTGGACCGGTTCAACTTCCTCCCGCTCGCCCAGCCTGGATCTGGTATCCATACGCACCTTCGATTCGATTTCCACTCGCAGCCAGTGGCGGACGCACCGCTTGTGCCGGACCGTTTTATCATTATCAGGCTGAATTGGAATCGGAACGTAAACTCCCGCCGCTATATGACGGCGTTCAGTTTATCTACGAATGGGAACGCGGATGGATCCTGGCGGTTCGCACGGATGAACAGGGCGCTCCGAGTTTGGAACCGTTCGCGCCTGATATCAAACTAAAGCGGCCGGCAGAAATGGAATTGGGTCCCGATGGAGCCCTTTATATCATCGAATTTGGAACCGGCTGGGAAAACAATAAGGATGCACAAATTGTCCGTATCGAACATGTCCCTGCTTCCCCTGGCAAACCATTGGTCAACACACCTGGAGCGGAACTTTCCGATGAAGCATTATTGCGGTTCTATAACGATTGCCTGGAAGGCGGCAACGCAGACCGAGGTAAAAGCATCTTCCTCGAGAAAATTGAGGCATCCTGCTCCAGATGCCATCAGGCTGGAGCCATCACCGACGGCATACTGGAGGGGGATGGGGTGGGTCCCAACCTTGCCACCATCGGATCCCAGCGCGATCGCACCTATCTGCTGGAAGCTCTACTACTCCCCAATAAGGCGATTGCACCCGGATATGAAAACCTTCTGGTGACCATGAACGACGGAAAGGCTTTCGCAGGCTTGCTCAAAAGGGAAACGTCGGAAGTCGTTGAACTGACTTCTCCGGAAGATGGTCCTGTGACGCTTCGAAAATCAGATATTCGATCACGTGAACTGGGGCTATCCCCGATGCCGAATCATTTGCGATACGTTTTAAGCAAAGCAGAATTCCGGGATCTGATCGAATTTCTCGCCAACTTGAGAGAATAATCCAAATGGTACACTGCATGATGTGAACAAGAATCAACACGGAGATATCCCTTTGAATCAGGAAGTCAGCAAACGGCGCTTTGTTTCCGTCTCGGAGAAAGTGGATGTCCCCTCCCCATGGACACTCGATGAGTGGCTCTGCCGTGAAGACATCGTCAACAACAAGCATCTTCTCATGGTCCGCGCCAAAATGGAACCAGGCAAATGCCATCCATTTCACCACCATCCAACCAGGGAGGAATTGATTTACGTCCTCAGCGGAAAAGCAGAACAATGGGTTGGTAAGGAAAAACGTATTCTCAACCCAGGGGATACAGCCTTTATTCCCATGGGTGAGGTTCATGGAACGTATAATCCTTTCGACGAACGCTTGGTCTTCCTGGCAATACTCTCACCCGCCAAAGCAGACGACCCGGCCATGGTGGATGTATCCACGGAAGAACCATGGTGTCATATGGAGACGGGAGTGTGATGGCCTTCGAATCTTTCCGTTCCGAAAACTTGACAACCGGCAGCAATACTTTAACAAAGAAACATCCCATGAGACTCTCAAACCGAACTCTTGATCGTTCAGGATTCACCCTGATTGAACTGCTGGTGGTGATTGCCATCATCGCCATTCTTGCAGGCATGCTTTTACCCGCACTGGGCAAGGCCAAAAACAAGGCCACCGGTGCCGCGTGTCTGGGCAACCAAAAACAACTCGGCCTCGCATTTTTCATGTATGCCGGGGACAACGAGGAACGTGTCGTCGGCATGAGCACCTACCGGCAGGGTCGTGATTTCTGGACAGGTCCCAAGCCCGTTCAGGACAAAACATTAACCGGACAGGCCAAAGCGCTCGCCGAAGCACATGAAGGATTGCGCCAAGGCAAATTGTTCCCTTACGCCTCGGCGGTTGGTTCGTGGCATTGTCCGGGTGACGGCAGGACCAAACTCAAGCCAGGCCAAGGCTGGGCCTATGACAGCTACGGCGGCGCCGGTGGTTTGGATGGTGAAGATTCTGCCAATTCAATCCAGAAAATGGATGCCATCATTTTTCCTTCACGCAGTTATGTTTTCGTTGAGGAAGCTGACAACCGGGGCTGGAACCTTGGTTCATGGCTGATCAACCCTGATCCGGCAGTGTTTACATGGGTGGATGCCGTGGCACTTTGGCATATTAACATCAGTACACTGAGCTTCGCGGACGGCCACGCGGACAGTCACAAGTGGAAAGGTGAAGGCATGCTCGAGGCTTCCAAAGCATCGCCCCGCGGTTCCAAGTTTGGCGTGACCGCCACATCGGATCAGGACAAACAGGACATTTGGTTTATGAAATACGGCTACACCCACAAACGCCAGGCCCAGTTCGAAGAAAAATGGCGCAACATCGGTTTCAAACCCTGAGCCCAACTTGATTTCACACAAAAGCGCATCAGTCCTGAAGACTGATGCGCTTATTTTTTTGGGAAAGACGAGTTCCCCCTCGTGCCTGGATTTCCCTTCCTTGCAAGACGAGCTATGGTGTATCCATCGCAGTATTTCCAGTAGCCCAAGCCAAGAGGTCTGAAATGGGGGCAAAACGGTATTTGCCCCTCCATTGCTGATGAAAACCAGGAATCAATGCCGGAAATGCCGGTTCCCGGTGAACACCATTGCCACACCGCGCTCGTTGGCGGCCGCAATAACTTCTTCGTCCCGCACCGATCCACCGGGTTGGATGGCGGCTGTGGCACCGGCTTCCGCGGCGGCGATGAGTCCATCCGGGAACGGGAAAAAAGCATCACTGCAAACCACGCTTCCCTGCAGACTCAACTTGGCCTCACCTGCTTTCCAAACGGCGATCCGGCTGGAATCCACTCGACTCATCTGCCCGGCGCCGACACCCAAGGTGCGGTCTTTACCTGTGTAAACGATGGCATTCGATTTCACATGCTTCACCACTCGCCAGCCAAACAACATGGCATTGAGTTCGTCCTCACTGGGAGCGCGTTCGGTCACGACTTTAAGATCGGTTTTCCCGACCATTTTCAGATCAAAAGCCTGTGCAAGAAAAGATCCGGCACCGACTGCTCGGATCTGCCAGCCGGAACTGATCTGTGACTGTTTGGCCTGCATCAATCGCAGGTTCTTTTTCTTCTGCAAAATCCCAAGAGCATCGGCATTGAATGACGGGGCTACGATGACTTCACTAAAAATGCCAGCAATGGCTTCGGCACAAGGACCGTCCATTTCCACATTGGAAGCGATAATCCCCCCGAATGGGGCCTGTTGATCGGTCGCGAAAGCCTTTTCCCAGGCCTCGGCCAGCTGGCTGCCCTGCCCGACGCCGCAAGGGTTTGTGTGTTTCAGAATGGCGAGTGTCGGAGCTTGACCTTCAAATTCGGCGATCAGACTCTGGGCAGCGGTCAGATCAAGGATATTGTTGTAAGAAAGCGCTTTCCCGTGCAATTGCTGAAAATACTCCTGAAAATCACCATAAAGAGCAGCGGCCTGGTGAGGGTTCTCGCCATATCGCAATTCCTGAGCTTTTGGAATGTGCAGATGAATATTGGAAGGAGTGGCGCTGGCCTGGGCGCTGTCAGCATCCAGTTTCTCGAATTCTCCCGCCAAATGGTTGGCAATGGCCGCATCATAGGCAGCAGTCCGGGCATACACCTTTGCGGCCAAACCTCGGCGAAACTCCAGTGTGGTTCCACCCAGCTCCGTGACTTGGTCAGCAACTTTATCATAATCGGAAGGATCCACCACAACGGTGACGCTCTGATGGTTTTTGGCCGCGCTGCGTAACATCGAAGGCCCCCCGATGTCGATGTTTTCTATGGCTTCTTCCAGGCTGACATCGGGCTTGGCGATGGTGGCTTCGAAGGGATAGAGATTGACCACCACCAGATCGATGGGGTCGATGCCGTGTTCGGATACGGTCTGACAATGGGTTTCATTCTCGCGCAAGTAGAGCAGGCCACCGTGTACTTTGGGGTGCAGGGTTTTGACCCTTCCATCCAGCATTTCCGGAAA
>JAQCFT010000364.1 GCA_027619545.1 Verrucomicrobiota bacterium
TCAGCCATCAGGGGGATTTCGGGGTTGAATCCTTGCGTTGGGGAAGTCCTCCGGTTTCTGAAAGCGTTGGATTCCGGGGGCGATGATCGCGCCGTCTTCTTCGCCGCTTTTTACGCCTTCGCTCGGAGTCCGAGAGGTTGTCACTCAAAGAGGAGGCATCGGGAACGTTTCGGAACTCGTCTTTGCGTTTGGAATCCTTGCCGCTCACCGACCGAAAGAATTTTGCCCATATCGCCAATATAACCATCAAAACCAATCCGACACCCGCCACGATGGCCATGTCATCGAACCATTGGATCTCTTTCGTGCCCTCTTCCGGGGTGGGCAACGAAGAGCCGGTGGTGCGGTATGGATCAGATTGCGCCAGGATCCAGGTTGGTTGAAACTCTGTCATAGGAACGTTGTTAACACGTGATGGTTAGGATGTCGAATGCTTGTTTTGAAAAACTTAAGACGGCTCCAATTCGATTTTCAGGCGGTGCATTCTGTAGTGGAGGGAGTGTGGCGTCATTTGGAGGGCGCCGGCTGTCGCATCGACGTTGAAATCATATTCTGAAAGCTTTTTGAGGATCAATTCATGCTCAAACTCACTCAGTTGCTCCTCCAGTGAGGCGGAGGAGATTGGAATCGAACTGTCTGCGCTGCCCAGTCTGGATTCGACTTTGAAATTTGGCAGACTGGATGCCTGGATGCTTTCCTGAGTTTCCAGAATCACGCTGCGTTCGATCGCATTTCGAAGTTCACGAACGTTACCCGGCCAGTGGTGGGCCAGCAGTAGTTTTTCCGCTTCGGGAGAGAATTCTTTGATGGGTTTGTTCATCCCCGTGGCGAATTGCTTCAGAAAATGATTTGCCAGAATCAAAACATCTCCTTCTCGTTCACGCAGGGAAGGAGGGGTGAACTGAACGACATTGAGCCGGTGGAATAGGTCTTCACGGAACTGATTGGCCCGGATGGCATTGACGATGTCTCGATTGGTGGCCGCTATCAGTCGGACGTCCACCTTGAGTTCCTGATTGCCTCCCACCCTGGTAAAGGTGCCATCCTCCAGAAATCTTAACAGCTTTGCCTGTAAAGGGCGGCTCATGTCACCGATTTCATCCAGAAAGACGGTGCCGCCATCCGCTTCTTCCATGCGGCCGGACTTGTTGCGTACGGCTCCGGTAAAAGCGCCTTTTTCATGGCCGAAAAGCTCGCTTTCCAGCAATTGATCCGGAATAGCGGCGCAATTGATTCGGGTATAGGATTCCTCTCGGCGTTGGCTCAATGCGTGGATGGCCCCCGCAATCAGTTCCTTGCCGGTTCCGCTTTCCCCAAGAATCAACACGGTGGCATTCGTTGGGGCAACGGTCATGATCAATTTGCGTACATCATCGATTCCTTTTGAATCACCGATGATTCGTTCCAGGCCGAAAGAGGGCTGGTTGGCCGATTTTAAGGCCTGATTTTCGGCGATAAGAGTATGGCGTTCGGCGCATCTGGATACGGCGTGCAGTAGTTCTTCCGGAGCAAACGGCTTTGCAAGGTAATCGATGGCGCCCGACTTGATGGCTTCCACTGCGAGTTTAGGAGTCGCATAGGCAGTGATCATGAGAATCGGCAGGTCGGGTTTCCGTTGCCGCATTTCTTTCAAAAAATCGTAACCGCTCATGCCGCCCAGACGTGCATCGGTAATGACCAGAAAGAAGGATTCGGTTTTGAGGATCTCCAGCGCTTCCTCCGCGGATTCCACGGCCTGCACCTTGTAACCTTCATCTTTCATGACGGTTTCAAGCGAAAGCCGCATGTTCTTTTCGTCGTCGACGATCAATATGGGTGGAAGTTCCTTGTTCATCCTTTCTCACTTTCGCAACTTCATCAAAGTGCGGGCAGGGAACTGTAATATAAATGTAGTGCCTTCGCCAAGCTGGGATTCCACTTTAAGGTGTCCACCGTATATCTCCACATTGTGTTTCACGATGGCAAGTCCCAGCCCGGTTCCTTTTTCCTTGGTTGTAAAATAGGGCTCAAATACTTGATCCAGCAGCTCCTGTGACATGCCTGGTCCGGAGTCTTTTAAGGTGACTAATATAGAGTATCCTTCTCCATTTGTGGCTGTTATGGTCATAGTTCCACGGTTGCCCATGGCTTCACGAGCATTCTGAAGAATGTTCACCACAATTTCACTGAAATGACCTCGCTGCATGAAAACGGTAGGGAGCGCCGGGGCGTAATGGCGTTCCACTTTGATGTCAAAATCAACTGCTTTTGGAAACACCTGATCAATAGCGTTGTCCAATTCGTCCGTGATTTTCAACGCTTCGATCGTCCCTTCGGCCAGTTGGGCAAAACCCATCAAATCGGTGATGATTCGATCGGAGCGATGCACCTCTTCGCGTATCAGCGTGATTTGTTGGGTGATGGTTTTTCCTTCTTTCACGGTGCGTTGCAGGGTGAATGCTGCGTTGTTGATGATTCCCAACGGATTCTTCAACTGGTGGGCTATTTCCGCCGCAAGCCGACCGGTTGCCTGGAGCTGTTCCTGGCGGATTTTGAATTCTCTCGCTTCATCTTCCACTTTGCGTTGTTTGTCAAAAAGGGTTTGAAACCCGTAGCACCATAGAATCATTGTGCCCAGAATAACAATGCGCAGGATGAATGAATCTGTATTGGTATCAATGGTTTCCAACTCAATTTCTGCAATGGCGATGTCTGTCAGTCCCGCCATGATGAAACAGAGCACCGTCAGGGCATTCACGGTAATTTGAGTCGTGGGCGCAGGGATGCTCAGGGCGTTCCGTATGATCAGCAACAGAAAGATCCAATACAGCAAACTGTCAAACCCACCTGTCACCAATGTCAAAGCCGACAGAAGCAGCACGTCAAAAATCGCGATGACCAGCACAACCAGTTGGTTCATCCACAAGGGGAGTTGATGCATGCCTGCAATCATGATACCGCCTCCGATGTTGATGACCGTGTATATGAGGAAAAAGAGACGCACCGTCGCCAATGCCACATCGCGAGTGCTTTGGATATCGTTGAACCAATTGGAAAAGAAAAGGTAGTAACCTAGTAAAAGAATTGCACAAATCTTCACCGGCAGACCAAAATGACATTCGACGGTCCTGATTCGTTCTTCTATGCGACGCCTGGCCACATCACGATCCGTCCCCAGATGGGGCCATCGTTTTTGAAAAAAGTTGGCTATTTGATCAAACGGCATGATAGCAGCGCTGCGTTAATGGTCATTTGACAGCAATTCCAATGCCTTATCGAGGATTCCCTGGATATTCCACAAACGACCGATTCCCTCGTATCCGCAGGCGAGGAGACCTTCTTCCGGACCGATAAAGACCACTCCGCGTTTGACGAGCTTTTGGACGTTTTCCTGCGTTGCCGGATGCAGCCACATTTTGCCGTTCATGGCTGGTGCCAACAGGATGGGAACGTTTGGGTTCAAGGAAAGCGCTATGCAGCTGAGGGCATCATCCGCCAGCCCATGAGCCAGTTTTGCAATGGTGTTGGCCGTGGCGGGAGCTATCAGAAGCAAATCCGCTTCATCCGCGGCTCGAATGTGCGAGGGTTTCCAACCCTCTTCTTCATCATACAGATCAGTCAGGACGGGCTGGCGTGACAAAGTTTTAAAGGGAAGGGGAGTGATGAATTTCTGGGCATCCGGTGTCAATATCACCGAGACTTGATGCCCTAGTTTGGTTAAATTGCTGGCAATGTCCACGGCCTTATGGGCGGCGATGGAACCCGTGACTCCCAGTGCGATGTTTTTCATTTTCATTGGCGTTTCGGTGACTCGGAACATCAAGACGGGTCGAAAGAGCGACGCTTTGATTTTAAACGTTCTGCTTCCACGATGGAAAGCAGGTTTTGCAGATCCTGCTCTCTTGTTCCGGAAACGATCAAGTAATCAAAATTCGGCCATTCGCTCAATTCCGTCTTTGCATGCTTCAGACGCTGGAGGATGATTTCCTCCTTGTCCTGGGCGCGATTCCTGAGTCTGTCCTCCAGTTCCACAAGACTTGGCGGAGACAGAAACACGGTAACCAAAGCCTTGGCAATCGTCGCATCATCCATGACCATTTTTCGAATGGAATGGGCCCCCTGCACATCAATATTGAGGAGAACGTCCTTTTTATCTTTCATTTCCCTGAGGACATCTTCCTTGCGCGTGCCATAAAGGTTTCCATACACCTCGGCAAATTCCAGAAATTGTCCCTGGTTTATCGCAAGTTTAAACTCTTCGCGTGGCAGAAAATGATAGTCCACACCGTCTTGTTCGCCAACACGAGGGGGACGGGTGGTGCAGGTTGTGACTCGGCGGACTTTCGAGTCAGAGTCGAGTAGTCCCTGGCACAAGGTTGTTTTTCCCGCACCTGAGGGGGCGGAGACGATGATTAGAAGTGAATCTGATTCCGGAGTGTTGAGCATGACCGGGTTATTCCAGATTTTGAACCTGTTCTCTGAATTTTTCCAATTCAGTCTTCAACGTCACCACAATATGTGCAATTTCGTGATTGCTGGCTTTGGAACCGATGGTGTTGATCTCACGGAACATTTCCTGAGCAAGAAAATCAAGACTTCTGCCTACCTGGTTTTGTCCTTCACAGAGGGTTTCAAAATGACTGAAATGACTCTCCA
>JAQCFT010000365.1 GCA_027619545.1 Verrucomicrobiota bacterium
TGAACGCTCAGGCGAGACAAAAACAACCGAACCATCCAGATAGACGGGCAGTTGTCTATCCACCTGGGAAGCATCGAGGTAGCGAACAGCCTGCCATTGGCGCAACACACCATCCTGAGCGAGTAGAGCCCCCTTCGACAAAACCAGGCCACACAGTATGATCACGAATGCTCTGAAGATCGAATTTGCCAATGTTCGTTTCACCCTGAAAATCACTCCACTTATTCCAACTAGTTTACTCTAACCTCCGCTTTCACATGTCGTTGAGACAACAACAAACTTCATTAAGGCCTCCCCGGCGAGGCAAATCATAATAACAAATCCGCCAACGACACAATGTAGAATGTTGCTTCATTTCATGACAACAACGAGGTTGACGGCGCAGACTAAAGGGAATGATCGCCAGGGAATGGAAGGACCGGTAATTGCACACGAAAGCAAGCTCCACCTTCAGGTCTGTTCCAGCCCCTGATCTTGCCTCCGTGTCTCTGAACAATACCTCGCGTGATGGTGAGACCAAGTCCAAGGCCGGATTCGCTGTGCTGCTTGCGGGTGGAAAACTCGGATTCGAAAATCCGCTCTTCCAGCCCAACAGGAATGCCGCATCCTTCATCCAGCACATCCACGCAAATCTCTTCATCTGCCGCACTGGCACGTATTTCAACCAATCCTCCCGGCTCCGTGGCCTCCATGGCGTTAACGATCAGATTGGTCCACACCTGGTTCAACTGCCCCTGGTGTGCGCGCATCTTTGGAATTTCACCCAATTCAACGTGGACCTGATAATTCTTGAGCCGATATTTCAGCAATTGAAGCGTATCCCGAAGACCTTCCCGGATATCAATCCACTGCCACCCCATGCCCTGCGCTTTGCTGTAATTCTTGAGGCTGATCACCAACTGAGTGATCCGATCGACAGAAATCCGTTGAGATCTTAAACACAGCCCCAACTCAAATGCATCCAATGCCCGCTCAAATTCAGGAGACAAAGACCCGCCTCCTCCCCAGGCATCCATCCAGGATGAAACAATGTCATCCGGAGCCTGGGCCAGCCGTCGACAGACTGATCGAGCAAGCGAAGGGAAACTCTCCTTCAGATTTGTCATGCGTCCACGCCGTTCCTCCGGTGTAAAATGTGGCTGATCTGCCCCGGCCCGCACCATGGCCATTGGAGACAACACCCCCTTCTCCTCTCCGGGAATCAGTTGCTCGATCAGACTGAAAAGATGTTCCACATTTCGGGACAAAGCTGCGGCGGGATTGTTCAACTCGTGCGCCAACCCGGCAATCAATTGCCCCAGGGTCACCAGTTTTTCCTGACTCACCAATTGCTGTTGAGCGGCTTCAAGATCGTTGATGGCAATTTTGAGTTCATTGCTTTCTTTTTCCAATCGACGGCTCAAGGTGGCCACTTGCCGATTGAGTGTGATACCCCGACGGTAACGATGCGACAAATTGGAAATGAAAAGATTCTGGATGGCCTGGTTAAAATCAGTCTTCTGCTGACTGAGCTGGTGGAATCTGGCCCGATCCAGCACCAGGCACTGGACTTCGGTCAGGGCTCTGGAATCAGCCACATTGGGTTGCTGATTCCAAAAGGAAGCCAGCCCCAGAAAATCACCACGCCCGAAGGACCCGACTTTCAGTACCGAGGACTCGGTTTCGGATTCCACCATTTCAAGATTGCCGTGCCCCTTCAAGATCAGGTGAATCCCGTTATTCACCTCTCCGCTGCGTAGAATAAGCTGACCGGCTTGGAAGTTCAAAATGTGCTGCTCAAGATCAGGGTCTTGCAGCAACATCGATTCCATTTTTTCCAGATCCGACTCGGACATAACAATAAGTCACGGTCAAAAGTCGCTGGCCATGCCTTTTTTATGGATGGCGTCGGCAATCATGCCGGCATCCAGCACAGACATGAAGGACATCGGATCCGATGATTGATCCAGGACATATTGAGTGAGCAACTTTCGAACAACCTCCTGCAGATGCTCGCCTTTCCAGGGTTTAGAAATGTAATAATCCAATCCGGCACGATTGATGGCCTCGATGGTGTCCTCATGCCCCGCCTGCCCCGTGAGCAATACCTTCCGGGCCGACTCTGCACCGGGTATCACATCAAGAGACGCGAGTAATTCCACT
The DNA here is from genome assembly GCA_027619545.1 of Verrucomicrobiota bacterium. Taxonomy (GTDB): domain Bacteria; phylum Verrucomicrobiota; class Verrucomicrobiia; order Limisphaerales; family AAA164-E04; genus AAA164-E04. Next base: position 2,143 of record JAQCFT010000365.1, read on the forward strand.
CCCGTTTCCCCCGGCATCAGATGATCACAGACAATCACTCCCAACCGATCCTCGCGGCCATCAATCGTCGAACAGATCTTTCGAGCTTCCTCGGCCGAGGCGGCAAGTTCGACAGGGAAGATATCATCAAACACGCGCAGATCCCTTTCGATGGCCTCCAGCACTTCCGGTTCATCGTCCACACAAAGTATGCATATCTGGTTCATAAATTCATCTTTCCAAACTGCCATTTCAAAGGAACAAAGGCCAGTAAAACAAGGCGCAAGCTATCAGCATCAAACCACCGACCAAACCCACGATCAACCCCGCCTTCATCATGTCCTTCGTATCAATCAATCCCGAACTCATCCCGATGGCGTTGGGCGGGGTGGATATGGGCAGGGTCATGGAGAAACTTACAATGATTCCGATCAGGACCACATTTCGGGTCAGATCCGCTTCAGCCATTTGAATACCCGAAGCAAAACCAATCACAAGAGGAATCAGAATACTGGCGCTGACGGTATTTGAAACCAGATTCGCCACGATGTAACCCAAGAGGCAAAAGCCCATCATCGCCCCCACCGGACCGAGTGCGTCCATTGAAACACGTGTCAGCATCCAGTCGGCGACTCCATTTTCCTTGAGGGAAACCCCCAATGAAATCCCACCAGCCACCAACCAGAGAACCTCCCAGGGGAAATTTCGTATCTCCTTCTTCTGAAGCACATTCAAAGCAGGCAAAAGTGCCACCGGCAGAAAGGCCACCATGGATGAAGGAATGCCATGCAATTTTTCAGTGACCCACAGCAATACCGTGCCTCCAAAGATGAGATAGGTCAGGAGGGCCGCATGATGTGTCGCGAACTTTCCATCCAGCTTCAGAGAAACCGTTTTGGACTGTGGAGGAAAAAGCTTCAACAACACCTGCCAGCAAATCAACAACATCACTACCACCAGGGGCACCGCCAGCAACATCCAGGTGGTAAAACTGATCTTCACACCGAGTTGATTCAGGGCAGCCAGCGCAATGGCGTTGGGCGGCGTCCCGATGGGGGTTGCGATCCCGCCGAGATTGGCGGCAAAGGGAACACTGAGTGCAAGGGCTTTTCGGAAAGGATCGGTTTTATCCAGCACACTGACCATGGGCAAGATCACGGTCATCATCATGGCAGTAGTGGCCGTGTTACTCATAAAGGCCGACAACATGGCGGTTGCCAGCATCAATCCGAACAGAATGGCGGAAGGAGCCTGCCCAAACGGGCGAAGAAGCCATCGGGTCAAATTCAGATCCAAACCCACTTTTACCGCTGCACTGGCCAGTGAAAATCCCCCCAGAAACAGCACAATGATGGGACTTGCCAGAGAGGCGTAAAACGAACCATAGGGCGGTAGCGTGCCTCCTGTTTCGCTTTGAAAAAAGCCTGCACTGCTCAAGGTGAACACTTGCAACAAAATCACCAACAGCGAGGTCGCATAAATCGGAACAGGCTCGGTCATCCAGAATATCGCCGCAAATATAAAAACCCCCAAAGTTCTGGCGCCTTCGGAGGAAAGGCCATCAATGGACACCCACCAAGGCAGCAACAATCCCAAAAGACCGAGTACCATTCCAATTTTGGGCATGAAGGCCATCGTGCCGGGTTTCCTCTTATTTGTGCCAGGGTGCGTATTTCTTGAATTCATTAGAACTGGATGTTCAGGTGTGTTCCCAGAATGTGATTCTGATTCCAACCGGATGGATTAAACTGACGGATTGATTGAATCATGTAGAAGAGTGTCACATCGCAACTCTCGCCCAAATCAAACTGAAGGCCCACAGGCACCAGTCTGTTTTCACTGAATTGGTTGATCTCGTGATCCCAGAAGAATTCATTGTTGGCATAGACAGATTTCAATCGCCCCATGCTGAGCTGATATCGCATTTCATACCGGGATCTGGAGCGAAATGTCCACCCATTCCTGGATTCTCGAAAGCGCCACTCAAATCGATTCCGATTGTGAAACTTCCATGATTCTCCAAACTTGTGCTTGAAATTAAGTTCATTTTCAAACCGATGCTCCTTTTGCCAGATATCACGATTCAAATCATGTATATCCAGGAACAGATAGCCGACACCTACCTGCACAGGATCATTGACGGCATATTGCAGACGAGGTCAAATGATCATGATTTTCTCCCTTCGGCTGTTGTCTGCAATACGATTGTCCGCATAAATGTGGGACTTGAAACGCTCCCCTTTTGGTAAATGAAAGATCATCCACTGCCATGTTTGGAAATCGTTCTCGGCAAGTGACTGCAGACACCCGCCCAAAACTAAAAACAGTATCGTTAACCCAATGTAAACTGACCTCATAAGAATCCTTTATTCCCCGACACCTAGTTAACGGCGAACATTCAGGCCGTGCATAGCGAAAAAGAAAGACTCTTAACTTATCGGACAAATTTTGCGATCTGGAGCACAACATATGTCCACCTTATACACCCCCCCCTCCCGTTTTATCCTCA
>JAQCFT010000366.1 GCA_027619545.1 Verrucomicrobiota bacterium
TACACCCAGGCTCTCAAGGCAGCCGGTCACAACGTGACACGTATCCTGACCAGCGGTTCACCTGACGTGGAAGCCCTCAACGGTTACGACCTGGTGATCATCAGCCGATCGGTCAGTAGTGGTGGTTACAGCACCGGAGCCAGTGCTGATGCCTGGAACAGTGTTACCTCGCCTATGTTGGTGCTCGGCGGTTACGTGATTCGTAATAACCGAATGGGCTTCACCGATGGAAGTTCCATGGTGGATACAGTGGGCAACATTCAACTCAAAGCCGAGGAGGCCAACCATCCCCTGTTCAACGGTGTGGATCTCACGGATGGTATCACCGGTGATTTTGCCGGTATCGTCACCTGGAACGATCAAGTTCAGCGCGGTGTCTCCATCAATACCAACAACGCCGGTGAAGCTGGTCGAGTGATTGCCACAGTAGCAACCGCTGATGATCCGACTGCTGGCGGTATTGTAGCCGTGGAATTCGACGCCGGAGCAGCAACGACAACCGGAGGAAACTTCGCCGGCAAACGCTTGACCCTGTTGACAGGTTCTCGTGAAGCCGACGGCGTTACTTCTGAAACTGCCGGGATTTGGGACCTGACCGATGTGGGTAGAATGATCTACCTCAACGCAGTCAGCTACCTGACCTCGGGTGGTTCCGGCGGTGGCATCAACGGAGTCAGCCTGACTGACGGCATGCTGACCATCGAATACAGCGGAACTCTCAAGAGCGCTGGCGCTGTGACGGGTCCTTTCAATGCAGTAGATGGAGCATCCTCTCCTTACACCGTTGCAGCCGACCAGGCAGCTCAGTTCTTCATCGCAGAATAAACAATCATATCGTTCCTAGCATGAGGATTCTTAAGTTTACTTGAGTAAGTAACAACAAGAACAACACACGGCATTCCAGGGGCTCTGCCCCTGGAATGTTTCCTTATCAGGAACCGTTTACACAACGATTCCATCATCAAATCAAATCCAACGATTATGAAAACATCCAACAAAGAAAAGGCGTTCACCTTGATCGAGTTGCTGGTTGTGATTGCCATCATCGCCATTCTGGCGGGCATGTTGCTTCCGGCTCTTTCCAAAGCAAAGGAAAAGGCCAAGCGCACGGCCTGCATGAGCAGCTTGCGTCAAGTGGGCATCGCAAGTCACATGTATGCCGGTGATTGGGATGACAATCTGCCGCCGATGTCGTACAACAACATACGTGGCAACTGGCCATGGGACATGCCAGCCCAGGTTGTTACCAACATGCTGGGATACGGTTTCGAACGCAACATCCTGTATTGTCCTTCGTTCGCCAAACAGAACTCGGACGAGTTGTGGGCATTCACCCCGAACTTCAAAGTGCTGGGATTTGCCTTCGCCACCAAGGATTCACCTCGTGTGATCGCGACCAATACGTTCGTGAAAATCCAACAAAAAGTGGTGAAGAATCCGGACGGATCCGAATATGCCATTGGCCCCACCGAAGCGGCCATCGCAGCGGACGCCACCCTTTCGGTCGGAGAAAACATGACCGACCGTACCCGCAACGACTTCACGGAAGTACGCGGTGGTTGGGAAGAAGCACATCGTTCACCTCACCTGCAAGGTCAATTGCCATCCGGAGGCAATGTGTTGTTCATGGACTCACACGCCAGTTGGCGGACTTTTGATAAAATGGTGGTTCGAACGACCGGTCAACCCACCTTCTGGTGGTAATCAGACATCTCGCAGAAGCGGGTTTGCTCGAGTCGAAACCGACGGGGGCAGACCCGCTTTTTCGTTCATCTCCTGAGCATGATATCATGATGACAGCATCATTGCTGTGCAAGGGGCATGGCGTGGATCAGGTATCTGGAAACCACACTATTTCTCTCGTGTATCCGGCGCAGTGTCGTAACCAACGTGGCCCAGGCTGTCCGGGGTAAACGTCCGGGTTCCTTGACGTATTGAGGCAGGATCATTAGGGTTTTCCGCATGGGATTGAAAGTTACCATCCAGTATTGCAGCGTTTGAAATTATGAGCCCAAAGCCGTCGGTCTGGCGGAGAAACTCATGAAACTCAAACAAGACATCACCTCGCTCACATTAATCCCTGAGAGTGGAGGTTTGTTTGAAGTGACCGTAAACGATCAACTGATCTATAGTAAAAAGTCGACAGGTCAATTTCCTGATCCGAACGATATCCTGCAACAAGTTCGGGCTTTGAGGTCTTAACGGAGTTCAGCGTCTCTTTGCTATTCCCTTGAAATGACGGGAGTATCGATGGCGAGCCAGCGGTAGGATGTATCTGCCCCCACCTCTTTCCAACGTAAAACCCCCTTCAATCGATCGAAAGTTTGCGGGGCATAAGATGCACGCGGAAGCGCCAACTGCCATCCCTCTTCCACTTGGGTCCAGACCTGTGGTTGATTGGATGTAATTTGCTCGGTAGTGTCAAAGTAGTAGACTTCCAGGATTTCGTGTTCGCCAGGAAAAGCCTTCCATCTCAACTGAAACACATTTTGAGCGGCGTCGTAACCGGCGCTGAACATGTCTTTAGGCGCGGTGGCAGGCAGGCGCAGGACGGCCTGCCGCACCAAATCCGCCGAAGGGGACTGGGGTAAGCTTTGGGAATCGTCTGCTCGCCCCATCGTCAAGTTCAGTTGAACGCCCTTGCCCGGCATGCATGTTCGGGAGCACATCATCCAGTTGACATCTGCATGGATTTCAAATGTCTCGGGAAGACGGGCTTCGGGATGTGCCTTCAATTGGACGAGAAGCATGCAGATGCCCTCGTATCCGTAAACGTCCAATTGGAGCATCTTGACGATTTGTGGCACCTCCCATTGGATGGGGCCGGCTGTGACGCCTTCGGGCAGTTGCCAATTGATGGTCGTGGCCACCCCTGCGTCTCCCCCGTTGATCCAATAGGTGTGCCAGGTCGGATCGTGTTTCAATTCCAATGCCACCCACCAGGATTCCCCAGGAGCCACATGGGTTTGCTCGCTCAACAGCCTGGCTTCTACATGCCGGTCACGCTGCGGCTGAGAAACCCCGGTCAGGGACGGCTCACCGCTCCTGATGTCAGGCGCAATCAACAAGGCAGAGGCACCCAAAAGCAAACATAACATGCGATTCATCAGCATAGGTGATACTTAATCAAAATCCGAGCAACTCATGAAGTAGCCACAGGTCGGACAAATGAGTTTGCATTTGTGGTTGTGTAGTTCGTGTCCGCAACGGGCACAGTATTTCCAATACTCACCGTCAGGATCGACTTCAACGGGTCTGCCGGGTTCGCTCTGTGACGGAGGCGTCTGTTGTTCGGCATCGGACATTTTATCTTCCTGTGATATCTGATCAGGCAATGATGTCCCTGATCACGTTTCCATACAAGTCGGTCAACCGATAATCGCGGCCAGCATGACGAAATGTCAGTTTCTCATGTTCCAGCCCCAACAAGTAAAGGACAGTGGCGTGCAAGTCATGCATGTGAACTTTGTTTTCCACCGCCTGGTAACCGTATTCATCGCTGGATCCATAGCTGAAACCCGGCTTCACCCCTCCACCGGCAAGCCAGACGGTGAAACCAAACGGATTATGGTCACGGCCATTGTTGTTCTGTGAGAAAGGAGTTCTTCCGAATTCCCCGCCCCACCATACCAACGTATCTTCCAGCAAACCGCGCGATTTCAGGTCGGACAACAATCCGGAGATGGGTTTATCGACGGCTCTGGCGTGTTGCTCATGGCGAGGCATGTTGGAATGTTGATCCCAACGCGGGTTGCCTCCATCGTTGTCACTGTAATTTACCTGAATGTATCGCACGCCTGCTTCCGCCATTTTTCTAGCCATCAGGCATTGACGTCCGTAGTTGTCGGTCGCTTTATCGCCGATGCCGTAACGTTTCAACACGGACTCGGGTTCGTTGGAAATATCCATCAAACCGGGAGCCGTCATCTGCATGCGAAACGCCAGTTCAAATGCATTCAGATTTGCTTCCATATTATCGTTGGAAGGACTCTGTGCGAGTTGTGTCCGGTTCAGAGCCTGAAGCAGTTGGAATCGCTTCAATTGCTCTTCGGCATTCAACCGAGGGTTGACAATATCCTTGATTCCAGCTTCGGAGACCGGTTGTTCGGCCTTACCTATGGGAGTTCCTTGATGAATGGCAGGCAGAAAGGCATTACCGTAATTCTGAGGTCCGCCCATGCGCGCTGTCGGGCAGATGGTGACAAATGAGGGCATGTCGGCGTTTTCCGTACCAAGCCCGTAACTGATCCAGCTTCCAACCGAGGGACGCACGGTGTTCACCGACCCGGTGTGCAGAAAAAGCGTGGAAGGTCCGTGCGCCACGCCTTCGGTATGCATGCTGTGAATAAAGCACAGATCATCCACATGTTTCGCCACTTCGGGAAAAAGGGACGAAACCGACTTGCCGGTTTGACCATGTTTTTGAAAGTCCCAGAGCGGCTTCATCATCACCTGCCTGGTGGCTTTCCTGAAATTATTGAACCGGTATCCAAGGATATCCACTTCCTGCTGGTGACTGGCAAAGAGCTTTGGCTTGTAATCAAAGGTGTCCACATGGCTGGGGCCCCCTTGCATGAAAAGAAAGAT
>JAQCFT010000367.1 GCA_027619545.1 Verrucomicrobiota bacterium
TCGTATCGGTCAAGGTCAGTCCCTCGTCTTCCATCGCACGAGAAAGGTTTTTCGAAACGTCTTCCTTCTTGTCGGTCGGTGCATCCACAAGGAAAACCTTGTATCCGGCCTCATTGGGAAACTGAGTGGTGAAGGCGGTTTCGGCGATGATGACGTTGCCTTGCAGTATGGAGTTGGCGATTCCTCCGACCAGACGAACACGGAATGTTTCTCCTTGGGTGTTTTGAAAAACCAGGACATCTCCGACGCTCTTGCCCATGGCCCACATGATGGAGTTGAAATCGGCAATGCCGGGAATTGTGCCATCGGGTTCGTTCTTGGAAAGCAGGTCCCAGGCCGAGCCGTCTTCGGGAACCTTGGCCCAGGTTTGCGCGAAGGTGAATGCTTTGCGCGAGGCGAGTTCCTGCGGATTGACACCCAGTATTCTCGGACGTTGGGCACGATTCAGGTTCAGGCAACTGGCTTCTTCGCCGGCCCGTTGACGGAAGGAGACAAAGCGGACCCCTTCAAGATCTTCCGGGAAGAGATTATAGGAAAAAGCGCCGTCTTCCGTGTTGAGATCCTTGATGATGGGCTTGGAACTTTCGCCCCAGAAGGCGAACCCGCCGGTTCCAGACGTCCGCTGGTCCGCATCCCGCAGGGCGTCCAGTTTGTTGGCTCCAACGGCGATGATTAGAAAGGATCCGCAGGCCAGCATGCTGACGGTGGCCAGGCTCCTCTTGCGGCGTCTGGAGGCATTGCGAAGCCCCCATTGAACCAGACTGGGTGAGTGATCGCCTGATGCCGTCTGAAGTTTTCGCAGGTAGGCCGAGGCGAGCAGCAGTCCCGACACCAGCATCAATGCGCCGGCGCCGAAAAATGCCCCTGCCGCCTTGCTCGGGTCGCCCATGGCACCGAGCGCCGCTGCTCCGATCGCGCCCAGACCGCATGCTGATCCAATCAGAAACCATTTGGAAGATCCGCTGTTGCCCTTATCCAGCGTTTGCCCTTCCACCTGACTTTCGGTAAGCAGGACCTGAGCCGGTTTTTGGAGTTGTTTTCGCAGTCCAAACCAAAGAGTCAATCCGGCCACGGCAATGGAACCCACGAAACCTCCGGCCACGGTGGGAGGATTGAAATGAAAGGTGAGGGAGGAAGTGCCGACGGCATCCCGCCAGATGGTGGAGAGGCCGTACAACATGCCCTTGGCATACAGCACGGCCAGGATCGCTCCCACGATGGTTCCCAGCAAACTCAACAGCACACCTTCTCTTAACAAGAATTGCTTCAGCCGTTTGGGCGTCATGCCCAGTGCCATCAGGATGCCGGCCTCGCGTGTCCGTTGTTCAATGACGAATTGAAACAACAGGTTCATCAGGATCAATGCCGCAGTGATCAGGAAAAAACTGAACCCGATAAACAGTCCGCCGAAGTCCTGTGACTGTGAGACCGAAGCCCAGGCCTGTTGCTTGACGGGGATTGACATGATGCCGATTTTGGCGGGGTCGAGGCGTTTCTGAATTTGCTGCGTGATCAGCTTGCGTTCTTCTTCAGTGGTCACGCCGGAGTACCGCACCGCCGTGAGGGAGCCGAATCGGTTCTTCCAGATTTCCTTGCCTCGGGCGAGGGTGATGAAGGCCTTGGGTGTTCCTTTGTGTTCTTCCCAGAAATCGTTATCCTTGGATCGTATCTTGTCCAAATCAATCGGAAAGCCCGTGTCCCAGTCCCGACAGTTGTCCGCGTCTTTCAAACCGGGGAAATCCGGCATGAATGTTGGATCGGCGTAGGGTTGTTCCAGTGGTACAATATCCCGAACAGTGAAACGCACCGAGGTTTCCTCGAGAGCACGTCCCAGACCGACGACGAAATAACTGAGATCAATGCTGTCTCCCTGCTTGGCATCCAGGTCATCTGCGAGCCATTGGGTGATGACGATTTCGTCGTCTTTCATGTCGGTCGGGAGGAATCCGGACTCAGCGGCAGTCACCATCGAGAAGGGGGTTTCTCTGTCGCCCTTCTTGATTCCGTTCACGAAATAGGTCAGCAGTCCCTTGCCTTTTTCCGAAGCCTGGAGCGCTGAATTCACGCTGACATCATTCATGAACACACGTTCGGAACGCAGTTCGTATCCAGTGCCTCCTGTGGCGTTCAGGTCCACCCAGTTCAATTGCGTGTCTTCCAATGTCCAATGCTCCCTCAGTGTTTCCAGAGCGGCGGTACCGTCTGTGGGAGCGGTGGGTGTATCGGCGGACTGGGCGAGGAGCAGGAGATTGGCTTTACCGGGGGTTTCCAGTTCGGTTTGCAGAAACTCCAGATCGACAAATGCATTCCAGGGGGGGAGTTGGCTGGCGTGCAGGCTGAACCGGCCCATGGAGGCATCTTCGACAATGTGGGCAACGGTCAGGGTCAATGCCAGTGAGGTGTCCTCTTCCGGAGCCAGAGGGGCGTCGGGTGAAATGAGCGAAGGTTTTTGGACCCGCAGAATGATGTTGTCGCCCGGCTCGACTTTGAGTTGGCTGGCAAGTGCCCGACTCAAGGTGACCTCTTCTTTTCCAGGATGGGCATCCGGTGTCGGTTTCAGTCCCATGGACCAGAATTCAGGTCGCACGCCGATCAGTTGGGATTGATTGGCTCTTGCTTCTCCGCCGGATGCCGAACCGACCGCGGGTAATTGGAGCGCGGGTGTGATGTCCGCGAACGGTTCTGCTTCCAGTGCATCGGCCAGTGCCTCCCGGAACAGCCGGTCGTTCCCCGTGATGACGGTATCAATGCGACCCAGCCGAGCCATTGCCATGTCGAGCAGACTGCCTCGCACGGAATCCCCAACCACCAGCGCTCCAATCAAGATGGAGGAGGCGATCACCGCGCCAAGAAAGGTTCCGACGTGGGATTTCGCGTAGAAACTCAGACTGCGTATGAGAAATTTCCAGGCGTTCATGACTCTTCACAAGTGTGGAGATGTCCATCCTCCAGTTCCAGCACGGTGGCCATGGATTGTGCCAGTTCCATGGAATGGGTGACGGTCACCAGAGTGATGTTTTCCTCGTGATTCAATTCCATCAACAACTGACCGAGGTTTTCGGAAGAAGTACGGTCCAGCGCTCCGGTGGGTTCGTCGGCCAGAAGGATTTTGGGTTTGTTGATCAAAGCCCTAACGACGGCGACCCGCTGACGTTCGCCGCCTGAAAGTTGGCCCGGTTTATGATCGATGCGGTGGTCCAGTCCAACCCGCTTGAGCAGTTTTCGGCCGCGTTCTTCGGCTTCGGCCATGCCATCGGATTTGGAGGTCGCCAGCAGGGGGACCAGCACGTTTTCCATGACCGACAATTGCGGGAGGAGGTGGTGCGATTGAAAAATAAAGCCTACGACCCGACGGCGAAAATCGGATAATTCCTCTTCATCCGACTTGTTCAAGTATTGACCGGCGATGCGGACCGAACCATCCGTTGCCGTATCCAGCGCCCCCATGATGTTGAGCAGCGTGCTTTTACCTGAACCCGAAGGGCCGATGATGGCCATGGATTCTCTTTCGTAAACCTCAAGGTCGATCTCGGTTAGAACCCGTGTCAACGACTCCGAATCCCTGGTTCCATAAGATTTTGAAACCTTTTCAAGCAGCATGATGGGTTCCTTTGCGGACATACCCTCACTAAACCGCAAAATCCACCGCTAGGCAAAGGAATTTCCGTGATTTGCGTGCGTGTTCCTCATCCTAGCCAGGTGGAGTAGGGGTGGTTGGCAAGCATGGCGTTGAAGTAACGCGGATCACCTGATACCTCTTCCAACACCCATTCGGGAAGAATGATCTCCTGATCCGTCGATTCCAGTTCGATCTCCGCCAGAATAAGCCCTTTGTTGGCGCCCTCAAAGACGTCCACTTCCCAAAGCATGCCTTCGTGACGGGTGTAATAGCGGGTCTTTTCAATGAGACCCGCATCACAAAAATGTTCCAGCATATGGCTGGCATCTTCTGCGGGGATTTCGTATTCGAATTCTTCGCGCTGGATACCGTCACGTTTGGATTTCATGGTAAGATATCCGCGGCCTCCGAGCAATCTGACCCGCATCGAACAGGGGGCCAGGGAGGAGATGTAGCCTTGATGACAGTGAAGATGTCGTTCGGCCTGGTTCCAGGTTCCGTCCGGATCGACAAGAAATTTCCGTTCGATTTCAATTCCCATGATGATGAAAGTGTCGGTTTGGCTGGAACTTAAAAGGATGTCATGTCTGATGCCACCGGCAACTTGATGATGGATTGCCAGTTTTTCCGGATGAAAGCCTCGAATTCCGAGGGTTTTTCCTCGAAACCTGCGCGTGCAAATACCTTGCATTGACTCTCCAACGACTTCTCGCATTGTCTGATGCGCACATCACACCTGGCCAGTTGATCGGACGAAAAATCCTTGGCGGATACCTGATGGATGTGTTGCCGGTAAACATGAAGGTCGTGATGATTGCCGAGCAGCTTGCTGAGCTTAAACAAGACCTGCTCGCGTTTTTTCAACTTTTCGCACCCCATGGTTTCCAGGAAACGCAATTGATAAAGCAGGTGTTTCGTCCATTTGCGCCAGTCGTGA
>JAQCFT010000368.1 GCA_027619545.1 Verrucomicrobiota bacterium
GACGGTTGCGCCGAGGGATGAAATTCGTCCTCAGTTTCAGTTTGATCCGGAAGGAGGAAAAGCAGGGAAGGGGGCGCTTGTCATTCAAGCTGATTCACGTGAGGGCCTGCATGGCTGGTGGCAGAAGAGTGTGGCTGCGAAGGATTCGGGTTTTTATCGCTTCTCAGTTTGGTGTCGTGCCACCGACATCTCTGTGCCCCGACGGAGTGTGATATCTCGCATTCAATGGCTGGATCAAGAAGGAAAAGTAGTCGCACGTCCGGCGAATGTGGTGGGCAAATATTCCACAGGGGTGATTGCCACACCTGAGCCTGAGTATCCTCAAACATCGGAACCCGGCACGGACGGTTGGTTTGAAATGACGGGTGTTTATGATGTACCGCCCGGTACGGCGCGAGCGCAATTGGAATTGCATTTGTTATGGGCTCCCGGAGGAAAGATCGAATGGAGCGATATCTCATTGACGGCCGTGGAAATACCCGAACCCAGAAAAGTGAAATTTGCTGCGGTTCATCACCGCCCAAGGGGGGCAAAGACCTCGATGGAAGCATGTCAACAATATGCGCCTTTCATCGAAGATGCTGTGCGACAGGAGGCTGATTTGGTGGTCTTGGGGGAAACCTTGACCTATGCGGGGACGGGTGCCAGTTTCGTGGATAGTGCCGAACGCATTCCCGGACCTTCAACGGGCTATTTCGGCACACTGGCAAAGAAACATGATCTCTACATCGTTGCCGGACTGGTCGAGCGTGACCGGCATCAATTGTTCAATGTGGCGGTGTTGATCGGACCCGATGGCAAGGTGGCGGGGAAATACCGGAAGGTATGCTTGCCCGATGGCGAATTTGATAAAGGCATCTCTCCCGGCAACGATTATCCCGTTTTTGAAACCCGTTTCGGTAAAGTGGGGATGATGGTGTGTTACGACGGTTTTTTTCCGGAAGTCGCCCGTGAACTGAGCAATCGAGGTGCCGAAGTGATCGCCTGGCCGGTGTGGGGATGCAATCCGGAACTGGCACGGGCACGAGCATGCGAAAATCATGTCTACCTTGTCAGCAGCACTTACGAAGATGTTTCCCGCAACTGGATGATTTCGGCTGTGTATGGTCAGGACGGCAGCGTCATGGCCCAGGCCAGGGATTGGGGCACGGTTTGCGTACAGGAAGTGGATCTAAATCAACGCCTGCTCTGGCCATGGCTGGGAGATTTCAGGGCACAGATCCCACGGCATCGGCCCGTCGTGTCAGGGGAACATGATTGATTCAAAACGAATAGGATGTTACTTTTTCGCATGCCAAGTCCCGTAAGTGCTTCAAATGTTTTCAAAGCCGCTGTTTTGTTTTGTTTTCACCTGCTGGTTTGTTCTGAGGAACCGCGTCCTTTGTTCGTGGAAGGGTATGCCGGGAAGGTGAGCTATGCCCCGGGTGAAACCCTGTCCTTGCATGTCTCGACATCCGCTGCGGAGTTTTCGGCGGAAATCGTGAGATTGGGGGGGGAGGTAACCAAAGTTTGGACCGGAGAGAGGATCGCTGGCCAGGAGTATCCGGTGCCGGAAAATGCCTCCTCACATGGATGTGGTTGGCCTGTTGCGGTGGAAGTTCCCATTCCTGAGGATCAATCATCCGGTTATTATGAAGTTCGGTTTAGAGTAAGTGATCGAGGGGGCAAGTATGTGCAGCGCAATATCAGGCAATCGGAAGGTTCCTGTTATTTTATTGTTCGTCCTGCTCATCCAGGGAGGGATACCAAAATACTTCTGCAGCTTTCCACCAACACTTATAATGCCTACAACAATTGGGGTGGTTTCAGTTTGTATGGATTTCACGGAACAGCCGGGAATCAGGGGCATCGGGTTTCCTTTGAACGTCCGCCGAGCAGTTTGTTTGGTCGATGGGAACAGGCGTTTGTGAAGTGGGCCGAAAGCAGCGGGTATGCTTTGGATTACGCGGCAAACAATGATTTGGAGTTTCATCCCGGTCTGCTCGATCATTACAATCTGGTGCTCAGCGTCGGTCATGATGAATATTGGTCGGCTCCCATGCGGGATCACTTGGAGGCCTACATCGGCAAGGGTGGCAACGTGGCTTTTTTCAGCGGGAACACTTGTTGCTGGCAGATTCGTAATGAGGATGACGGGCATGCCTCGACGTGTTGGAAGCAAAACTACCATTCGGATCCCGTTTATCAGGCTCGGGAAGAGTATGGATTGTTGTCATCACTATGGAGCCATCACTTGGTGGAACGTCCCGAGAACACATTAACGGGTGTTGGATTTCTTTGGGGAGGTTATCATCGCAGTCACGGACAATACATGGAGGGCAGCGGCGCTTACACTGTGCATCGCCCGGATCATTGGGTTTTTGCCAAAACAGCATTGAAGCGTGACGATGCCTTTGGTGGCCAGGATACCATTGTCGGGTATGAATGTGATGGGTGTGAGATGCAATGGAAAGATGGATTGCCTGTTCCTACATTCAAGGATGGCACTCCAAAAACATTCCAGATCCTCGGCACAGCTCCCGCCAAATGGCATCCCGATGATTGTCAGTGGTATGATCAATGGGAGAATGGCCGGGAAGGTCATGCTGTTTTGGGAGTTTATACGCGAGGGGGAACAGTTTTTACCTGCGGTAGCACGGATTGGGCGCATGGGTTGGCTGGAAAGGATCCCGTCGTGGAACAGATCACTCGAAATGTTTTGGACCGACTTTCCCATGCGAGGAAGTAGAACTTTTGGTTGTTGAACGGTTCAAATGAAGGTTCAAAATAAAATGAAAACACAAACTTGGTTGTTGATACTGGGCGTTTATTGCGCGCCCTTGGCACATGCGACGGTTCCATCTGTGTTCACTCAGCAGAGTGCCGATTGGATGCGATCGGAGGAAGGCATTCGGATCGCTGATAACGTGCTGAGCTGGCAATCACCTCATGGCAGCTGGCCCAAGAATGGCGACACCGCCACCAAACCGTATGATGGCGCAAGGAAAGACCTCCGTGGAACATTCGACAACGGAGCAACGACCGGTGAATTGCGTTTTCTCGCCCGGGCTTTCAATGCATCCGATGAGTTGCGGTTTCGTGATGGGTTTTTGAAAGGGTTGGACCATATCCTTGAAGCGCAGTATCCCACTGGTGGTTGGCCTCAATACTTTCCGCCAGGGAACGGTTACCCGCGTCATATTACGTTTAATGACAACTCCATGATAAGGATTCTGGAATTCTTGCAGGAAGTGTGTGGTGGAACGGCTTATGATTTTGTCGGTCAGGAAAAGCGTGCCAGCATTCAAGTGGCTATTGAAAAGGGGATTCAGTGCATTTTGGATTGTCAAATCAAAGTGAATGGGAAACTCACCGTCTGGTGTGCCCAACACGATGCAGCGACGTTTGAACCACGGCCTGCAAGGTCGTATGAACTGGAATCCCTGAGCGGTGGCGAAAGCGCCGGGATTCTGCGGTTTCTCATGAAACTGGATCATCCCAGTTCTGCCGTAAAGCGTGCCATCCGCTCCGGCGCGGAGTGGTATGTAGCGTCCAAGGTGCATGGTATTCGACTTGAAAAGAAGCCGGGTGTGGGGCGCGTTGCTGTTCAGGATCCGGATGCCGAGGTTTTATGGGCAAGGTTCTATGAAATCGAAACCAATCGCCCATTCTTTTGTGATCGGGATGGCATCAAGAAATACAATTACAACGAAATTGGGATGGAACGTCGCAATGGCTACAGTTGGTATGGCAGTTACGGTAAAGACATCGCCGATGCTTTCCTGTCCTGGGAACAAAAATGGTAAGGGACACCTCAAAAAATCCCCTTAAGCGATCCAAGCGCTCAAGGGGATGATTGATTAAATCATTCGGTTCAGAATCCGTTTGTTTTGCCAACTTATCGCTCGACACGGAAGAACTTGTTTCCGGATGCCTCAATATTGACAGTGGCCGGAGATGATTGGGAAATTTCTGTCCATGGTCCCCCCAGAGAAGGAGAGGCATAGAGTGCGCCGCCGCCATCCCAAGTGATCTCGAGGTTGTTTGCTGTCCGAACCGGGGCATGGAGGATAGGAGGAGCGAGTTGGACGACTTCTGCAAATTCAGTATATGCTTTGATCGGGGAATTGTCCGCATTGATGAGCGTTCTTTCTCCTGAATCCAGATCCTCGGCAAACCATTCCAGGTGTGCGCCGCCTGCTTGTTCATAATGAACCAGGCGGAAGGGATATAGTCCGTTTCGTGTGACTACGAAATCGTAAGTGACATTGGCTGTGCCACTCCAAAAAGCAAGGGGCGCGGTGTTCACTTGGCTGAAGTCCGTGACACATTGCACTTTGTAGCCATCATCGCTGCGAACACCAAAGCGATAGGTGCCGGCCTCCAGATCCAAATAGGTGGTGACTTCTGTGGTGAAAAAGTCAGCGTGAAACGCTTCTTCAAGACCCGGGAACTGGACGTCATCAGGGAAATGACCGTCAGCACTGCCCGATTCGTTCTGACTATAATTGATGGTCGAGTCGACAATAATTGTTTCCTGTTCGATCTCAATGGAACTGCCTTTTTTGAGTTGTT
>JAQCFT010000369.1 GCA_027619545.1 Verrucomicrobiota bacterium
TCGCCAGTGAAATTCCAAAGATACCCTGAGGCAGTTCCATCAACCGGGTGGCATAATTGAACGAGGCCACAATATAATCGCTTTCGGTGAAAGCGATGGCGTTGGTCAGGATGATGTTCAGTTGAAAGGCTGCGACACCGACTACCCCCGGAAGGATGCGAGTGGTCAATTGTTTGACGGTGTCATTGTTAAACGGATTGATCCACCGATACCGGAAGCCTTCTTTGAACAGGAGCGGGACCTGAAAGAGCATTTGAGCCACACCTGCAATCAAGACGCCCACAGCCAATCCTTCGATTTGACTGAACAGAGTATCGCCGAATCCTGGAGCCAGGAAGTAAACGGAAGCAATCATCACCACGTTCAGCATGGTGGCGCCCATGGCCGGGATGAAAAAATGTCCCCGGGCGTTCAACATCCCCATCAGGACAGCTGCCACGCAGACCATGATAACATAGGGCGCCATGATCCTGAGCAGTTTGAGGAACAGGATCGTTTCCAATGAAAGAGTCATGCCCTTCAGAACTGCCGTGGCAATCAGGATGATGAAGGTCGCGGCGATTGCACAGATGGTAATAAGCGCGGAAATGGTGGCGTTTGCGACCAGCCACATGGCTTTTTCTCCCTCCTGCATTTCCCTTTCCTTGAACATGGGGATAAAGGCAGCCGTTAAGGCGCCCTCACCAAGGAGTCTTCGAAAAAGATTGGGCACTTGAAATGCGAACAAGAACGCGCTGGCTTGCCAGGTGTCACCCATGAATCGGGAATAGACCATTTCCCGCAACATGCCGAGGATGCGACTCAGCAGTGTGGCGGCACCCATGGCGCCTGATGATTTGAGCATTTTGGACATGTTGACACGGAGCGGTATCCTCTGGGCATGATACGTTTTGCGTTCATTCACCTCACGACCCTCGCTGGCGCATCATAAGCAAACCCAGATCGGCGGCAACCCTTTCTCACTTTTAGAGCAAATAAATTGTCATTGACGAAAATGAACACTGGCACATTTGACTGGGCTGGCCTAATTTTTAGCTCCGCAATTTTCTAACGAAATTCGGTTCACTCAGTAAATTGGCAAAAAGAAAATCCAGATCAGCCGCACGGAAAGGTTGGAAAGGCACAACTTCCAATCTTGGCAGGGCTGTGGAAATCGGATTGGCGTGGGTTGGCGCGTTGCTGCTGGTGGAAATGGTCGATTACGGTGTGGGAGGCCGCCTGGATGCCTTTGGAATTCTTCCAAGAACCTGGCCCGGTTTGGTGGGGGTGATCACCAGCCCGTTGCTTCATGCCAATTTTGCTCACCTTACCGCCAATGCCGGTCCGATGGCCCTTTTGTTGGCCATTTTGTTCTCTGATGCGCGTTACCATCCCAAAACCAGTCTTGCCCTCATTTGGTTGGTCAGTGGGCTTGGGACCTGGCTGATCGGACGCCCCGCCATCCATATCGGAGCCAGTTCGATTATCTACGGGTTGGTCTCCTTCCTGATCGTGGCATCCCTCTGGATGAAAAGCTGGCGGGCCCTGTTCTTTTCCATTGTGGTCTTCTTCCTGTTCGGGGGACTTTTTTATGGCATTTTTCATGTGAGTGCGGGTGTGTCCTGGGAGGGGCACCTGAGTGGCGCTCTTGCTGGCGTCTGGGTGGCATGGGTGATGCATGGTCGGTGATGAATGTCTCCAAGTGGGCGATTCAAGAGTTGGAGGAAAACAGTCCGCATTTTGGTTGGGACGTCCACGATTCTCTAGGATGCTCGTCCGGCAGCGGGGTCGCACAACGCAAAAGGTTTTTCTTTACCCTTACGCGTTCATGGCCCTGCGGCAGCAGGGCCCTACCTTTTCACTTTTCCACTCATTTTATATCGGGCTGGTCTTCAAAATATGACCGTTTTTGAATGGCCAAGAGCGGTGGGCTTGGCTACGGTCCTCCTGATGATGCAACGTTGCTTATGCCTTTGTTTGGCCTTGATTGGTTTACATGTGCCCCTTGAGCGAACCAACGCTCATGTGGGAGATCACCCATCCATCCATGATACCGTGGCTGCCATTACTCTCCGGATGAAGGAACATTTTTCCGTGGACGAGTTGAAATCATTGACCTCCTTTCAGGTTGAGCAGTTTCTGAATGATGAAGAACGGGCCATTCTCGGCAAGGAACACATCCATTTCAAAGTCAATGTCCCTGTTGTGGTGACCATTTTGCGCGATCGCAATCTTAAATCCGAACCTTTTTGGATTCGGGAGAATGGATGGCAATTGACCGGGTTGGTTTTGAAGGTTCAAGACACCGAACTGGATGTGTGGCAGAAGAGCTTTCCTGCCGGGGATATTGGATTGGGAGTCAATTCATTGGGAACCCGTGGCGTGCATTACATCCCCATTTTGAGCCCCGTAAACTCTGAAGATGAACTTCAGGTGACCGATCTCTATCCGGGCCAGGTCAAGCCCGCTATTTTGAAGAAGGGTGTCAAGATTTACTCTGATCGCGAGGAGGTGATCGATGCGGTTCCCGCCGGGTTTGAGGGCAGTGTCCTGCTTCAGACCGAATATGGCAGTCTTCAGGATGCCTATCTGGTCAATTACTTCAAATGGACGCAATATCCCAGCCAGCCATTCCCTGACCAGGTCGTGCTGACATGGAGCGATGACCCTCAAACGTCCCAGACGATTCAGTGGCGCACCGATTCTTCTGTTGAGAAAGGATATGTTATGATCCAGAAGAAGGCGTTGTTCAACCGATTCAACTCCAAGCCGCTCGAACGGCTGCCTGCCACGATGGAAGTGCTGGAATCGCCCAACATCATCAATGACCCGCTATCCCACCGCTTCTTTGCGACCATTACCAGTTTGGAGCCTGGCACGACTTATGTTTATTCCGTGGGCGACGGCTCGGATGATGGGTGGTCCGAATTGGCAGACTTCACAACCGCGCCTGCCCGCATCAAACCTTTTTCATTCATCTACATGGGCGATGCGCAGAATGGTCTGGATCGCTGGGGCAGCCTGGTTCACACCGCATTTCGCGAGCGACCCGATGCGGCTTTCTACATCATGGCGGGTGACTTGGGGCAATGACCGGGATGATTGGGACAGCTTTTTCTATAATGCTTCCGATATTTATGATCGCCGCCAGTTGGTGCCGGCCATTGGCAACCACGAAAACCAAGGGGGGCATCCCACCTTGTATTTGAGAAATTTTGACCTGCCGAAGAATGGTCCCAAGCAGATTGAAAAGGAACGCGCCTACTACTTCGAATACAGCAACGCCTTGTTCGTGGTGCTCGACACCAACATCACGCCGGAAAGCCAGGCCGAATGGTTGGATAAAGTTCTGTCTGAAAGCAAAGCCACCTGGAAGTTCATGATTTATCATCATCCCGCCTATTCATCGGCTCCCAGCCGGGATAATGCATCCATCCGGAAGCACTGGCTGCCTTTGTTTGACAATTACCATGTGGATCTTGCGTTGCAGGGACACGATCATGCCTATCTGCGAACCTATCCCATGAAAGGGGATAAGAGGGTGGCTTCTCCCAAGGAGGGAACCGTATACATTGTGTCGGTCAGCGGAACAAAAATGTATGCTCAGGATCCCCGGGATTACACTGAATTCGGTATGACGAATACTTCCACCTTTCAGGTTCTGGACATCCAGATCTCCGGCAACCGGCTCGTCTATCGTGCTTATGATACCGACAACAATCTCAAAGACGAGTTGGTGATCGAAAAGTAATCCATCCCATTTGCTCGCATGACTTCCACTTTATTGGGACTCGAAACCGGTGGTACGCGATCGACTTTGCTCGTCACGACCGTTGAGGGAGACCTGATCGAAAAGCACACTCTTGGGCCAGGTAATTCCAGGCTGTTGGGTGACGTTGGCTTGCACAAGCTGTTTGAAGAATGTGAATCCTTGGCTCCGCAACCAAGGGCGATAGGCTTCGGAATGGCGGGTGTCAGGGATGCCAGGGATTGTGCTTCCATCAGGAAGATTGCGGAAAAAATCTGGCCGGGTGTCCGGATGTGGGTGGATCACGATCTGGCATCGGCGTTGATGGTGGCGCAGCGTTCGTTCAAAGACACCACCGCTCACGTGTTGGTGTTATCCGGAACAGGTAGTTGTTGTTTTGGACGCGGTCTCCAGGGGAAAGAAGCCAAGTGCGGGGGATGGGGGCATCATCTGGGGGATCGCGGCAGCGCTTATGATCTGGCGCACACGGCCATTCGGAAAGTGATCGAAGTATTCGATCAAACCGGAAAATGGCCTAAACTGGGCGAACGTCTCCTGCATGCCTCGATGCACAATGAGCCCAACGACTGGATTCAATGGTTTCAGACAGCTCAGAAATCAGAAGTGGCCGCGTTGGCCGTCCCTGTTTTTGAAGCTTGGAAGCAACGTGATGCCTTGGCGGGCAAGGTGATTCATCAGGCAGCGGAGTTGCTGGCCGCCGACGCGCATGCCTGCGCCGAGCGTTTGAATGATTCAGGTCCCGGTTTTGTGGTGGCCGGCGGTATGTTTTTAAAACAGCCATCTTTCACAAAA
>JAQCFT010000370.1 GCA_027619545.1 Verrucomicrobiota bacterium
GAGTCGGGACTCCCACTTCAGACCTCGCAACGCTCGAACCCGCCACCAGGCTGCAATGGAAACGCCACAGGCATACAATTGCCAACAGCTTCCCGCGTTCCACGTCTCTTGCTCAGGAAGGTTTCGAGGAGGAAGTTTGGGTTCGGGGTGGAACCCGACCCTCCAATAATTCATCTGTCACGACTTGTCATGGCAAGATGAGTCTATAAATTGCATCTGAGTCCCGAACATTTGATTTGTTTTATGAAACACTGCTTCGCATCCTTTTGTTCCATCCTGATGAGCTCGCTTTGGGCAGGCCTATCCCCGACCTCGGCTGACACACCCAACATTTTGATCATCTATGCCGACGACCTGGGCTACGGCGATGTACAATGTTACAACCCGGATCGAGGCCTCATTCCGACCCCCAACATTGACCGCCTGGCGCGTGAAGGGATGCGGTTCACCGATGCGCATTCCTCCTCCGGGGTTTGCTCACCTTCGCGCTACACTTTATTGACCGGACGCTACCACTGGCGCACCAGCTTGCAGTCTGGAATTGTAGGACTCTGGGGCGAACCACTGATCGCGCCGAATCGCTTGACTATTGCCGGACTTGCCAAAAAGAGCGGATACAACACAGCGTGCATCGGGAAGTGGCACTTAGGATGGGACTGGCCCATTCCAAACGATGCTTTGCCAGCCATGCGTGCCAACCACCCCAAAGACGCGCAGGCAACCGAGGATCACCGCAAGCTTTGGTCATCCATCTTCTCTCAACCCATTGAAGGCGGTCCAATCACACGAGGATTCGATCTCTATTTTGGAACGGATGTTCCCAACTGGCCACCCTATTGTTTTATCGATCAGGATCGCACCGTGGGCATCCCATCGGAGTTTCTTGGAGCCCCACAACTGGCGCGCAACCAGGCCAGCAAACAAGGCCCGGCGCTCAAAGACTGGACGCTGGAACCCATCCTGCCGGCACTCGCCGAACGAGCCTCGGCATTCATCAAAAGCGAAGGGAACACTCCAGAACCTTTCTTGCTCTGCATTCCGCTCACTTCTCCCCACACCCCGCTGTCCGTCAATGATGAATGGAAGGGCCAAAGCGGACTCAATCTTTATGCCGACATGGTGATGGAAACCGACGCAGTTGTGGGGAACATCCTCAACGCGCTCGAAGAAAGCGGCCAGACCGAGCAAACACTTGTCCTGTTTACCAGTGACAATGGCTGTGCGCCCTATATCGATGTTGACCAATTGGAAGCCAAAGGCCACTTCCCGAGCGGACCACTGCGTGGATACAAATCCGACGCATGGGAAGGCGGACACCGTGTTCCCTTCATCGTGCGTTGGCCCAAGGTTGTGGCGCCCGGATCCACAAATCATCAATTGATCCATCAAGCCGATTGGATCGCCACCCTGTCGGATGTGCTCGAAACGCCGTTGGCAGAAAATGAAGGGGAAGACAGTTTCAGCCTGATACCCCTATTGAAAGGTGAGAACAAACCTATTCGGGAACACTCGGTGAGTTGCTCCATCCGCGGCATTCCCAGCATTCGTCGAGGCAATTGGAAACTGGTTCTGGACAAGGGTTCCGGCGGCTGGACAAAGGGCGAAGCAGAAACAACGATACAGCTATACGATCTCTCGAAAGACATTGCCGAATCGAACAATCTTGCCGCCACTCAACCGGACAAGGTTACGGAACTAAGCCAATTGCTGGAACACTTGATCACAAGAGGCCGAAGCAATCCTGGGCCTGAACAACTCAATGATGTGAAAGTAAAGCGATACCCGATCAAACCTTAATAATGACGAACGCCCACCCCAGATAGAATCCCACGACTGCGGTATCCCCGGCGCGCCCCTTGTGGCGTTCGAATTCCACTCATCGGCCGTTTTGGGAAGCCCTCCGTTTTCAATAGCCTGTATTCCTCCCGAATGCGCATGGCGATTGTGGCGTTCAACTACATCAGAGTTTCCGTTGGATACCATTTTTGAGCAAGGATTCCACAAGGTGCGGATCGGGGACGATCCGTTCTACCTGGCACTTAGAAATTTTTCCAGGGCCTCGTAGTAGCGAATCACGTTGTTCTCCTGAATGATCTGGTGACCTTCTCCTTCGAACAAGAGGGTTTCCACCGGCTTCTGTAGGTTGAGAAGCTTGGATCTTAAACGCCCCGCCTGATCCTTGCGAATCCAAGGATTATTGGCTCCGTGCACTAGCAAAACAGGTGAATCCAGGTCATTTAGATGGTCCAACGGTGATGGTTCCGCCCACGCTTTCTGCCCGGATGTGTCACCGGTGAACCATCCGGCCAGCTTGGACGCGATAGATTGTTCATAGGTCGGCAACTCTTTCATAAATGAGGGAACATCTGTTACACCATTCACCAAAACCAAACCCGCGAAAGCATCAGGTTGCTTCACCCCGGCAGAGAGCGCGGCATAAGCACCCAAACCAGTCCCTTTGAGATAAATCTGATCATCTTTGGCATGTCCTTCTGCAATCGCCCAATTCCTGGCAACCAGAATGTCGTCTTTCAAACCTGTGGCCCAGTGATCATCAGCAAGCGCAGTCACTGCCTCTTTCGAAGCCACACCGCGTGGCGGGTAAATCGTCAATACTGCCATTTCTTTGTAAGCCAACCACTGAGCTTCTTCATCGAATTGGAAGGTTGGTTGATCCATGGCACCATCCACGACCCGAATCACCGTCGGCACAGGTTCTTCCTTTTTCAGGATCGGACGATTCAATGTGGCTCGGATTTTTTGTCCATCAGGTCCGGGAATCAACAACGGTTGGGTGGCGGAAAAATTGCCGTTGCGTAGATTAGGACGCTCCATTCCCATCAGGATGACCTTGTGTCGATCTCCCAGAACATAGACCTGATAGGTGGTCGACATCTGAGGATCAGTGTAACCTACGATCCATTCCTTTTTCTGCAGACTGCGATTTGGAAAGAACAAATCGCCTTTTTCAAAACGCAAAAACTCAATGATGCTTTCATAGCCGCCATGAAACATTCGCCAGGATTTCATGGGATTCCGTAATGCCACACCCTCCGGCACCCCCAACACGGGATCTCGAAAAACGTCGACAACATCACCCACTTTTCCTTCAGGAGTGGATGCTGTTTCGCCTGTTTGAAGATTCAACGCCCATTGCCTGATGCTCCCGGTTTCGTCATCTCCCAAATACCACAGAACAGAACCATCCGGAGAAAATCCGATCAAACCCGGAATGGCGCGACCAGCAGGAATCGTCACCTTGGGAGTCCATTCACCATTGGCGAGGTTCTTGATGAGAATCTCGTAATCTCCTCCCGGGGACAGTGTCACTCCTGCCCTTGTCTGCAAATCGGCATCAGCTGCCCATTGAATCACATATCCTGGATTGATCGTGTCCAATTCAATCGCGCCGGTGTCCAAGTTGATCCGAAAAACATCATGCCGCTGCCGGCTGTTGAGGTTCATGGAAACAAGGATCTGGTCCGGCACCAAAGGCAACATGGATACCACACGTGCCTGAATACCTCTATAGGGCGTCAGGTCGCGCGTATTGAAACCGTTAATATCCACCTGATAAAGATGGTGCTGCTGATCGCCATCCTGATCCTGGAGATAAAGGAGATGTTCATTATCATATTGCCATAAAAAGTGGGTCAAAGATCGGGATTCACGCGTGATGAGTGTGCGTTTACCACGCCCAACTCCCTGATGCCAAATATTCATGGCTCCTTCATGGGGTGCCAACAAAGCAATTTTGGAACCGTCTGGTGAGACGCGGAAATGGGTATGTTGTTTGTTTTTGATCAGGTCTTTGGAAACCAATGAGGCGGCATGCATGCCTTCAGCTCCTAACAAGGCAATTAACAAGACCCCAACAAACTGTCGATTTAAACTCATCATGTGCAGGTGAACCCTACTATCAGAGAATGGAAATTCCAAGCGTTTGGAACATGGAAAAGGTAGTGCGTGCCGTCCCTGGCGTGCCCTTGTGCCATACGAATTCCAATCAACTTCCGCTTTGGAAAGCCTGCGGTTTCCAATGACCTGCGTCCTTGGTCAACGCGCAAAAGGATTTTGGGGTTCGGATACGGTTGGGTTTTCCTTTGGATGGCTTATTTGAGCAGGGATGCCACAAGGGGCGGACCGAGACGGTCCGATCTACCTAAAAGGAAAGCCCGCTCTTGTGAGCGGGCTTTCGTGTTGAGATTTAACGTTGTTAAATAATGGGCTTATTCAGCGATGTAGAACTCAGCAGCCTTGGTAGGAGCCACAGAGTAAGGTGAGCTGGCACCAGCAACATCACTGTAAGGTCCGGTCACACTGTCAGCACTCTTCAGTGTGCCAGTGTATTCGATGACCACATTTCCGTCTGCCAAAGCAACACTGGAGATGCCACCTTCACCACCACCGCCACCGGCGGGAGGTTCGAATCCACCACCGATCAAGATATCAATACCATTGATCGGAGCGCGGGTTTCGATAGGTTGACCTTCCAGCACGAAGCTGGTTCCAGAAACGTCGCTGAACACGATG
>JAQCFT010000023.1 GCA_027619545.1 Verrucomicrobiota bacterium
CTGACCGTCACCGATGGCTCCACCAATGCCTATGCCCCCTTTGTAAACCTTTGGGAAAATCGCGTACCCCACCGATTCCTTGAATCGTTTTTCCAGACTGGGATCCTTTTCTTTGAAGCGCTCGATGGTAGCTTTGATCTGCTCTTCCATCGATGGTTTGTCCTTCTTTTTGCCAAAGCCAAACTTGGCGGCTTCCGCCTGATTGAAAGTGGCGATACAAATGCCCGCAACCAGTGCGATGGCCCAATAGTTGAATGATCGAATGGTATTCATGTGTTGTGCTCCTTAGGACGATGGATGAAAATGTAAGCTTCCCTGTAATGATGTCAATCCGTCTTCTGTGTCCGGTCAGGGAAGCGATTCCCCGAGAGGGAGTTGGTGTTCCATGATCCCCTTCAGTCTTTGTCGGGCCAGGGTTTGCATTTGGTCCACCCGATCGGGATGTTTGGATGCCAGGTTATTGGTTTCGGCGGGGTCTGTTTTTAAATGGAACAATGCAGGTCCTCTTTGTGTTCCTGGCAATTTTGCATGGGACGCATCGGGGAACAGTTTCCAGTCTCCCTGGCGAATGGCTTGAAATCCATTGGCTCCATGCCAATAGAGGAGATCCTTTCGCGGATGTTCCACGTGCTTTCGTCCCATCAAGGTGTCCCAGACGTCGACTCCGTCGATGTAAGGCATGTTGTGAGTCAAGCCTGCCAACTCCACCCCGCAAGCCCTGCTCAGGGTGGGAAACAAGTCGATCGCTGCCATCAAGGCATCCGATTCCGTTCCCGCAGGCAACACGCCTGGCCATGAAACGATGCACGGAACCCGTGTGCCTCCTTCCAGGGCGTCCCATTTTTCTCCGCGAAAGGGTTTGGCCCGTGCTTGTTCACCGGGTTGCGGGCCGTTGTCGGAGAGAAAGACCACGATGGTTTTGCTGCTCAGACCGGTTTCTCTCAGTTTGTCGAGTATGCTGTCAATTCGGGTATCCAGTTCTTCCACTACATCCCCATAAGCGCCAAATGTCGAATGTCCCTCGAAAGCTGGGTGAGCTTGTACCGGGAAGTGGGGCGCGGTGTAAGGCAGGTAAAGGAAAAATGGCTTGTGACGGTTGTCCTCAATGAAGCGGATGGCTTCGCGTGTGAATTGTTCGGTCAGGAGCCGGTTGTCAAATGGATCTTCAACCACTGCGTCATTCCGCCAGAGCTGAGTGGTTTGGTTGTTGCTTTTGTTGGTATAGTAGGTGCGGTCAAATCCCTGTCGATGCGGACGAAATGCTTCATCATCGCCAAGGTGCCATTTGCCTGAGAGACCCGTTGCATAACCAGCGGATTTAAACACTTCCGCCATGGTCAATGCCTCAGGAGACATGCCCTGACTAATCTTGATCATGTAACCCACCACGCCCTTTGTCCAACCCAGCCGGGGAGGGTAAGCGCCTGTAAGAAGGGCCATTCTTGATGGAGTGCAAACCGTGGCACCGCTGTAAAAACTGGTGAGCCGGACACCGGTTTTGGCGAGTCCGTCAAGGGCAGGCGTTTTGATTTCCGGATGTCCATAACAACCGAGGTCATGGAAACCGAGGTCATCAGCCATGATCAGCACGACGTTTGGTCTGTCTGCCTGGATGGGGTGCCCGGCGTTGGTGTCGAGTAGAACCGCAAACAAAAAGGCAAAGCAATGCCAGATCAAATGAAAATGTGATCTCATGATTCAAAAATAGAATACATACTTGTGACATGTCCAGCCGGGGGAAACAGAGAATGGTGGCTGTTGAATTTTTCCACTGGGCAGGGGGCGGTTGTTGCGTATAATCGCTTTCACCATGCATATGAACCGTAGATCATTTATCCGTGTTGTGGGCGGCGTTGGCTTGTCTTCCGTTTTGGCGCCGAGGTATGCTTTTGGAGCTTCCGTGGACGCTTTTGATGCGGACGGCGTTTTGGCCGAAGCTGCGTCTTTTGAAAAGGATGGCGGCTGGAAGCTGGACACTCAACATTACCAGCAAATGGGCGGTTCATACCTGTTGGCCCACGGCATGGGAATGCCGGTTGAGAATGCCCAGACCACGGTCACGTTGCCAAAGGCTGGCAAGTGGCATGTGTTTGTTCGAACCCGTGACTGGTGCCCCGGGGAATGGCAATCTCCAGGCAGGTTTCGCGTCCATGTGAACGGCACTGTCCTGCAGCCTGTATTCGGTGCCGCCAATGAATCCTGGCATTGGCAGCAAGGCGGAAGCATCGAAGTTGAGCGTGCCGGAGATGTGAGTGTTGAGTTGGAAGACCTCACCGGGTTCGACGGTCGTTGCGATGCCGTTTATTTTACCCAACAGCATGCTCCTCGTCTGCCTAATGATGATCTCGTGGAATTGGCCGCCTGGAAGGACAAGCTGACAGGTCGGGATCAGCTGGAAGTTGAGGAACAGGAATTTGATCTGGTGGTGGTCGGTGGAGGGATTTCTGGGTGTGCGGCTGCTTTGTCCGCTCGTTCTCAGGGATTGAATGTGGCTCTGATTCAGGATCGTCCGGTTTTTGGCGGAAACGCCAGTCACGAGATTCGTGTGCATACGGAGGGAATCCACGGTAAGGGTGAAGGTATTCTCAAACAGATCGATACCGAACACTATCCCAACGGTGACGCGGATGCCATCAAGGATCAGGGCAAACGTGACAAGGCAATGTCCGCATCCGGGGTGCGGCGATTTGCCAATCATATCGCCATCGGGCTCGAAAAGGATGGTGACACCATTGCGAGTGTCGAGGCGCGCGAGGTGAGATCAGGAATCATCCGGCGCTTCAAGGCTCCTGTTTTCATCGATTCCACCGGTGACGGATGGTTGGGTTTCTGGGCGGGCGCCGAGTGTCGTTACGGACGTGAGTCACGACACGACTACGAAGAAAGCTGGGATCCTCATGGTGATCTTTGGAGTCCTGAGAAAGCGGATGACCGCGTGATGGGATCCAGTGTTCTTTGGAACACCGAACGCACCAATGAGCGTTCCACCTTTCCCCAGGTACCCTGGGCGCTCCCGGTGGCCAATGGCCACGAAGCCATTCAGGGAGAATGGTATTGGGAGTATTCCGACAACGATCTGCATCAGATCCACGATGCCGAGAAGATTCGGGATCATGTGTTGCGTGCCATCTATGGTTCGTTTTCAAATGCCAAACGGCACCCAAAGAACGCCACCGTGCAATTGAAGTGGGTGGCCCACATTGCCGGAAAGCGTGAGTCACGTCGAATCATGGGGGACTACCTTTACACGATGAAAGATATGACGGAGCGTCGAACCTTTCCTGATACTGTGGCTGAGGAAACACGCAGTGTGGATTCGCATTACCAGTTGAAACTTACCGGTTCCAAGCAGGACTTTTTATCAAAGGCTCTTTTCCGCAATCCGGGAGGAACCTATTACCTGCCGTTCCGCAGCATGTATTCCCGGGATATCACCAACATGATGATGGCGGGTCGTTGTTTCAGTTGTTCCCATATTGGACTGGCCGGACCTCGTGTGATGAATACCTGCGGTCAAATGGGGATTGCGACCGGCTATGCCGCTTCCCTTTGCAAGAAATATGGCAAGGAGCCTCGAGAAATCGGGAGCCAGCACATCAAAGAGTTGCAGACATTGATCGGATACGAAAAGGGCTTGGGTTAGCCTCGCTCCGGTCAAGGTCGGATCAGTGGCGGAGTTTACTTTGCGAAGCTCGAAGGTTCATTTCATTTTGGGGTGTATGAGAACACCGATATCGGATGAGTCATGCAACATGTCGTTAATTTTGGATTGCTGTTTTGTTTCATCACCCTGGCATGTTCCGGGGTGCTGAGTTTCTTTCAGCCGTTTTCGCTGATTACGACGCGTATTCATATCGTGTTTGGTTTCCTGACCGTTTTGTTGGTGGGGTGCCATTTGTTCAGCAGACTGCGATACTTCAAAAGATCGTTTCGCAAGTCGGAGAAGTCATTTTTCGGCTACGGAAAGTTGACGGCATTGACGATCGTGTGGAGTGGGCTTCTTTGGGTTGCGTGGAAGGGAATGAATCCGGTTTCCCTTCTCATCGACCAGGGTTATGAAGCCCGGCACCGGGCGGCCATTGTGCGATCCTCTCCGTGGGGGGGGCATGGTGATCTAGGGGAAGGCGTCAAGGTGATCGCCCGCAAACCTGCGGAAGACGCGGACGTGATGGTTTCCTTGAAGGTGCAGCTTTCTGAATCGGACGGTCCCCCTGCGTCGGTTGCCGTGTGGGCTGAAACCAGTTCGGGCTCGATGATCGAGACCTTGTATATCGACCCATTGCTTGCCTACGAGGAAACGCCCGATTGGGGAGGGGAACCTACCCCGCGTCATCAGATCTTACCGATTTGGCGGCATCGCTACACTTTGGTATCGGGGGTCAACCCATTGGGTGAAGTGGACGCTGTGACCGGTGCGACCAGCAGTCATAAATTCACATTGGACGAGTATCTTGTGTTGGGTGAAGATAAATCATTCGTGCTTTGTGTGGAGGTCAATCGCCCGGGAGATCCCAACGAACATTATGAGGACAAGCACCTCGGGCAACCTTCTGTACTTTACACCGCTTTCATCGCACCCGATCAGAAGCAGAAATATGTCCTGCTCGAGTTGACCGGTCATGGTGGCGGAGCGGAACAGGGTGGGGCTATTCAATATGATTTGGAAACATGCACCACGGCGCTGGAATGTGTGGAGTTATTGCTGGCCAATGTGAAATATGAGGACGGTGAGTGATGTTTGTTTTTTAGAAAGGATATGCTGGATGAAATGGATGATTTTACTGAAGAACTTGACACCCTTGTTTGTGACATGCCTTGGTCTGAGTGTCACTGCGGTATGGGCTGAGAACGAGACGGCGCCGGTTCGTGTATTCATCTTTGCCGGTCAGTCGAACATGGTGGGGTCTGATTCTCATGTGGAAGACATTCACAAGTTCCCTCCTTTTCGAGGCTTGGAGGCACCTCAGAAAGGAGTTCGTTTTTCTTATTGTATAGGTCGTGAGAACAAGATGCGGTCGAATGGCTGGGTGGAGCTGCAGCCGGTCGACGGTGTGGTTGGCCCGGAACTGAGTTTTGCCCGGGATGTGGCTGCCAAGGTGGACGCTCCGATTGCCATCATCAAGTGCGCTGCGGGGGGGACTCATCTGGGTGGCGATTGGAATCCCGATGAACCAAGCGGATTCAAGATGTATCCCATCCTTTTGGATTTGGTGCGCACTTCTTTGGCCGAGCTGGAAGCCGGCGGCATTCCGTATCGACTCGAAGGATTCATGTGGCACCAGGGCGAGAATGACATGTTTAATGAAGATTACATGGCCAATTATGGAGCCCGCCTCACCCGATTCCTTGAATGTGTGCGCCGGGATTTGCATGCGCCGGATCTTCGTTTTTACATCGGCGAGTTGTGCACAAAGACCATTTGGGGAATGGATCTTCGTCCTCGTATGTACGCCATCAGTCTGGGGCAAAAGTCGGTGGCTCAGAGTGATCATCTAGCGCAGTATGTGCCCACATCGCATGTGGGAGTGGAAATCGGGCGTCCGGTTGGATTACATTATCATTACGGCACGTTGGGGCAATTGCAGCATGGAGCCAATTATGCCGAGGCTTATTTGCACAACATGAAATTGTGGCATCGGGAGGATCGTCGGCTCGAAAAGTGGCCTTATGCTCCCGGGTCCAGGGTGAAGTTGTTCGTACTCGCCGGTCATCGTAATATGGAAGGTGAGCGTGCTTTCGTTCAGGAGTTGCGGGATTCATCGACCTGGAATCACTTGCAGGGCGATCAAACAGAGATTGCTTATCGATATGATATCGGGGGAGGATATCGCAGGTCGACGGATTGGGAACCACTCGGTGTGGTTGATTATTATGATACTTTTGGGCCTGAGCTTAGTTTTGGTTCGGAACTGCAACGGATGGGGGCGGGTCAGTTCGCGATCGCGAAATTCACTCACAGTGGTTCTCAGATCATTGATTGGACGCCTGAAGGAAGTGAGGCGCGCTCACGCCACCTGTACCCGGATTTCGTAAACTTCATCAAAACATCCATTCAAGAATTGGAAAAAAGGGGGCACGAAGTCGACTTGGCCGGAATCTGGTATCATTTGGGTGAAAATGATATGTCTTATCATCCGTACCGGAAGCAGGCGCCAGAGCGATTGGTGACGATCATTCGGCAAACACGACTGGATCTGATGCGTCCGCACCTGAAGTGGTATGTCAGTCAGCAATCTCCCACTCAAAATGAAGAACTCAGCCGAATCGACGTTCTTTCACAAGTTGAAGAAGCATTGCAAAGTGATCCGGATACCGTTCATGTCAAATGGAGTGGTTTTCCGGATACCGAAAAGGAGTTGGTGATATCGACGGCGGGCATTCTGGAGATGGGTAAGCGCCTTGCGGAGCAGGTAATGGCAATGTCGAAATAGACCACCATGATCAGGGGCATTTCCAATGCTCCGGGCTTTGAAGTGGGTTCAAGCTGAAACTTGGCCCTGTCGGTCATGAAGTTCTATTTTCTGCCTGTGCTTTATAGAAAACCATCTTTGATTTTAGGCTTGCAATATATTGGTGTTAATTTACTTAATATCTTATGCTCTAAAAATGCCTGATGAAGAAACATTGCATATCCTTCTGATCGATGATGATGTTGTCGATCGGGCAGCTTTCAAGAGGCACTTGGGGCGATGCAGATCGATGCCTTCTTACGAGCTTCACGAGGCAGACACACTTGCCATGGCTGAGGAAGCCATGGAGTGTCAGCGGTTTGACTGTGTGATGCTTGATTTCCGTTTGCCGGACGGAACGGCCTTGGATTTTTTCAGGAAAGCAAAGGATAAAAAAACCAGCGACATTCCCATTATTATTTTGACGGTTCTGGACGATCGGGCTTTGGGGTTGGAAATGGTGGAAGCCGGGGCGCAGGATTATTTGGTGAAAGGGAGTTTTGATGATCGACTTCTGGAAAAGACCATTCGATACGCCATGGAGAGGGTGAAGTTACTTTCTGCAAAGAACAGGTTGGTCAAAGAGCTGGGATCGGCACTGGAACGTATCCAGACCTTGGAAGGCATCATCCCCATCTGCTCGGTGTGTAAAAAGATTCGCAGCGATGACGGGGTATGGGAGCGTATGGAGATTTATGTGTCCAAACATACAAATGCTCAATTTTCCCACGGTTTTTGTGAACAATGTTATGAGACTTTCTCCAGGGAACAGTTGGAAGATCCCAATGGAGATTAGGCTGGTGTCTCTGCCTCTGTATGTCAGGCCGCGTGGATCAATGTTGGGAATTCAACCGATGAAATGTAGTCTTTGATGACACGCATGGTCTCTTGGAAATCCTCGGTATCATTCGTTTTCAGGATATAACCCGCCACATTATAGTCGTAGGCCCTCATTTTGTCGGACTCATCATTTGAGGTGGTGAAAACCAGAACAACGGCACGCTTCAGTCCGGGCTCCTTGCGGATTTTTTCAAGAAACTCGATACCAGAAACACGGGGCATGTTCAGGTCCAGCAATATCAGCAAAGGACTGTTCAGTATGGAACTGCATTCCTTCCCTCTGAGCAACTCCAGGGCTTCCTGTCCATCACGAACTGAATGCAACGGTAAATCGATGTTCAGTTTTGACAGCGCGCGTGCGACTTTGCGTTGGTCGATTTCATCATCTTCAATGTGAAGAATTCTGAGATTACGATTGACCGCTTTCTTCTCCTGAATAGCACCTTTCATAGTACAAACTCCCTTTTCGTTAAAAAAACAAGGTCTTGTTACTTGGAAAGGCAACGTGCAGCACTGCCTCCCCCTCCATCTGTGGCAGAGGTTACCCGCACTTCTGAGGCCATGTAAACTTAAAATGGGCTCCTTTCCCTTTTTCGGAATCCAGTGACATGGTGCCTCCATAGTGTTGCATGGTTTTTTCAACGATGGCGAGTCCCATGCCGCTTCCTTCGACTTGATCACGTGGTTTCAGGGTGTTGAAAACGTTGAAGATCTGTTCATGGTAGGCCGGATCAATGCCAGGACCGTCATCTTTTACGCCCAACTCAAACATGCGGCCAACTTTGACACATGTAATTTCAATCCGACCTGATTCACGATCATGATGCTTGAGCGCGTTTCCAATCAAGTTGCGGAAAATAAGGTCCATGATGGTTCGTGGAGACCTGATGACGGGGAGTTCTTCTGGAACATGAACGGTGAAGGTTCGGGGTATTTCAAACAGGATGAGAATGTCATTCACCACTTCCTTGATCGACAGTTCTTCGAAATTCGGATGCTGGTGTCCTACCCGTGCGTATTCCAACAGATCATTGAGCAACTTTTTCATCCAGCCTGTCCTGCTTTTGAGCATGAGCAGGTCGTTTCTGGAATCTTCCGGAATGGTATCCTGCAAATCCTCGAGCAGAAAATCGGCCAGATTGGATATTCCGTGCAATGGAGCCTGCAGATCGTGGGAAGCGATATAGGCGAACTGGTCGAGTTCGGCGTTGGTGTATTCCAGTTGCTCCATGGTGAGTCTTAATCTGTTTTCCTGATCAATGACGAGATTTTGAGTTCTTTGCAGCAAGGTTTGAACCGTTTTGATTTGTTCGATCGTCCGATCTTCGTGTGCGCAGAGGGGAAGCAACGACAGCTTGATGCTGAGGTTCAGGTGGGAAAGAAGCATGAATGTTTCCTCTGAAATGTGGGTGTTTACCTGGGCGATCATCAGGAACAACTGCTCGTCTATCAACACCCCTCCTAATCCTATGAGTGTCGAAGGATGATCATCTGCTGGGGTTCCTGACGGAGTTCTTGAAATCAGGGACACGTAACCGGGATATTTGTTTCCGATCATCCATTCTTCCTGGTTCAGCGTTTTTCCTGTCAATCTACTGTTATGCCCCAGATAACACAGCATGGCCTGGACGAGCGGGATGGGGTTTTTTGAGTTGTTGGAACTCAGGGGGGCTGCGAAATGTTGAGGAAGATCTCCGTGTATGCCGAATGTATCGCTGGTGATGTCCTCAGCTTTGTCCTTGCAGACAAAACCACATTGGACGAGGCACATTTCATCCTGTCCGATATCCGTTGTATCCTTTAATAAAAATGTCTTTTGCTTCTGGGTGAGAGTTGCAAAAGACTGCGTGCGGAAGAATCGGATGCAGGAAAATGCCTTGTTGTTGTCGTGATCAATGAAATGCTGGTCAAAAAACTCAACAATTTCATCGGCGACACCGTCGAGTGATCGGCGTTTGATGCTCAACCTTCTGATTTGGTTGCCGCACCGGATCATATTGCGCAGGTGAAAACCGTTGAGTCGGTGCTTTATTGTTTTCCTCGATTGTGTGGATTTGAACAATGCTAAATCGGAAGCAACTTTGGCCAATCTTTGTTCGGCTGCTTCCGCCCGGAGGCGGGCTCTTTCCGCATCCTGGGCCAGTTTCAATGCTGCACACCGTTGTCGCTCCGATTCGTTGATACGCTCCTCCCGTTCGGTGTTCAATTGTGCCTGCGCTTCCTCAAAACGCTTTTGGTCTGATATGTCATGTATCGTCACCAATATCTGGTGGTCACCGGTGAAATTGAGCGGAGTGAGTCCTATTTGAAGGTAAATCAGTGATCCGTCCTTGTGCTGCCCGAAAAGGTCACGGTCTTTTGCCATGCGTCGATTGTCCGGCTTCCTGGAGAAATCCTGTAGATGTTGCTTGTGCAGGTGTCGCAACTCGCCAGGAAGTAGTGTTTCGACCGGTTTGTTCAACAGTTCTTGTTTCTCGTAGCCGAACAGGTCCAGCGCGCTTTGATTGGCAAACAGGATGGTCCCTTTTTGATCCACTTTCAACATCGCCAGAGGTGCTGCCTCCATCGCTTTGCGAAATTTTTCATCATTTGACAAGGATTCTGCCTCTTCAAATCCAGCCACTTGAATATGATGTGCTTTGTGTTTCCTCATAGATGCTTACCGTTGATGATGATCCCTGAAAAAGGACCGATGCTCACGCCTGAAAGCGTTCGTCTGTTATGTGGATGCTTTTTTGGTTGAAACGATTCTACAGACCCAACCCGAGTGCTGTAAATAAAGTTACGGTCTCATATGCCCTTCAGATACACCTGTTGACCCTAGGGCATTTGCCCGATCATCAGGTTCGAATGGTTTCTGATTCATCGATGACATTTTCGCAAATCCGCAAATTGCATACTTGTTGCTATGTCAGTTTTGAACAAACACATCTGTTCAACCAAAGGAGATAACAACATGAAAATGCCCTACGAACAAACATGCTTTCGTATGCCCGCCCGGCTTTGCGCCTGGATATTTGCTTGCACACTGGTCATGCCAATCGGTGAATCAAACGCCCAAACCCCTCAGGGTTTGAAATCGATTTCACACAACGGACGCGTTCAATGGTCTGATGCCGAAGACGGCCCGGCAGCTTATGAACTGGAGTTTAAAAACGGGTTTCAAGGAGAATGGAAGAGTTACTGGAACAATCTTTTCTGGAAACATGATTCCGATGGTGCCCCTGATGGATTCGAAGCGGGTGTTCCAATGTTTTTCAGACTGAATCGACACCCATTGGCATTTCCGGTTCCGGGCCCTGTCCAGGATTCCGATTTCTATGATCATGGAACACCCAATCCGGCCAAAGTTGAATTGGGACGCATGCTGTTTTTTGACAAAGTTCTGAGTGGAAATATGAATATTTCTTGCGCGACCTGTCATCATTCCCTGACCGGAACCAGTGATCTTCTGTCGCTTCCGATTGGTGAGGGAGGCCGCGGACTCGGTCCAACTCGACATACCGGAGTGGGAGATCAGGCGATTCATGAACGTGTTCCAAGAAACGCTCCCGACATCTTCAACAGAGGCGCTCGTGAGTTTGAACGCATGTTTCACGACGGACGTGTTGAACTGGCCGCTGATCAGCCCCGCGGATTCCGATCTCCGGCCGGCAATGATCTTCCAGCAGGTCTGGACAATGTGTTGGCCGTGCAGGCCATGTTCCCGGTCACTTCGGGCGCCGAGATGGCTGGGCAAGCCGGAGAAAACCTGGTGGCGGATCTAGCCGTAACGCAGGATCTGCCGGGAGTTTGGCAGGCTTTGGCAGTTCGGTTGCAGTCCATACCCGAATACGTCGATCTTT
The DNA here is from genome assembly GCA_027619545.1 of Verrucomicrobiota bacterium. Lineage (GTDB taxonomy): Bacteria > Verrucomicrobiota > Verrucomicrobiia > Limisphaerales > AAA164-E04 > AAA164-E04. Next base: position 11,135 of record JAQCFT010000023.1, read on the forward strand.
TCGTCAATGTATTTGATGACGTCGATGGCGCAGGTGACATCACTTTCGTACACGCCGCCAATGCCATTGCGGCATTTGAGGCACATTCCTGGCGTTTTGATGACACCCCCTTTGACCGTTACCTGAGGGGGAACCAGACGGCATTGAGTCCGGATCAAAAGCGGGGGATGATTTTGTTTTATGGAAAAGCCAAGTGCGCTTCCTGCCATCAGGGACCGTTTTTGACCGATCACGATTTCCATGCCATTGGCATGCCTCAATTGGGGCCGGGTAAAGGAGACGGTCCCGGTGGACGCGAGGATTTTGGCCGTGAAAAAGTCACTGATGATCCCGAGGACCGGTATCGCTTTCGAACCCCCAGCTTGCGCAATGTGGCATTGACGGGTCCCTGGGGTCACGATGGGGCCTATCGTGATTTGAGGCAGGTGGTGTTGCATCATCTCCATCCATTCGGATCCCTGGCAACCTATGACAGGCAACAGGCCGTGCTGCCTCCGAGACACGATTTGGATGCGTTGGACTGGAAGGTCATGGATGATGCCACGCTGGTGGATAATCTGGCTGAAGCCAACGAACTGGAACCGGTTTCACTTTCCGAATCGGAAACGGATCAATTGCTTTCCTTCCTTCATGCACTTACGGATCCACGCGCGCTGAACATGACGCGCGACATCCCGATGCGGGTGCCCAGTGGAATTCCGTTGGCTGAATGAAGGCGGATGAAACGCGCCATCAAAAAAGAAAAGCCGAGCATCTGCTCGGCTTTTCGCTGTTTGGATTGTCTGAAGCTTAGAGATGTTGTTTCAGGAATCGTGCGTAAAGGTCGCAGCGAGTCTGGCAGTCATTTTGTGAATTGCCGTGAATGATTCCGGAACTGCGAAGTCTGTAAAAACTTTCCGGTGTGGGGCAGGGTTGTCCGTTGATGACTCCCTTCAGCACATCGGCCAATTCGGGGTCTTTGGCCAACAATACCAGGATGCGACGTAGATGGTCGCCGAAAATACCGTCTTCCTTGTCGGCTCCGGCTTCAAATTCCGCAAAGCTGATCTTGCGGGTGGTCATCTCATGCAACCCACGGCGGACCAGAAAAGGATGCCCTCCAAGCAGTGTTTGAAATTGTTTCGCTTCATCTTCTGTTTTCAAAGGGTTCCCATAACGTTCGTCGAGCTCTTTGATTTGTTCGGCTGAGAAATCTTCCAGAGCCAGGCGGGTGCCGACATTGAAAGGGGACTGGTTCATGTCCGTGATGAACAGGTGCGCTTCGGTGGCATAGGCGATGCAGAGGGTCAAACCTGCCCAGGGGCCGCTTGGATCGAGTGCACGTTCATTATGCCAGCTTCGGAACAGACCGAAGACTTCACTTCCGTAATCGCAGGTAAAAAGCCGGTCGACTTCATCCAAACCCCACACCAGAGGGGCGTTCATGTTCTTGAGTACCTCTCTCCGGATGAATCGTTCGAAATTCACGTTCGGACCGCGTCGTTCATCCCAGGTGTCGGATGCAAGGACGTCCAAATCCAGTTGTTCGGCCAGGGATTCCGCCAGGCTGATATAGAAGCTGGAGACATCAGCCAGATTGGATGCGTTGAATTTCTGAAAATCAGTCAGTGCGACTTTCGCGCCTCGCTCACGGGACATTTGGAGCCCTCGTGCGAGCAAAGAGGTTTTCCCGATTTGACGTGCTCCTTTCAGGAGGACAATACTGTCGTAGCGGGTCAGGGCTTCACGGAAATCTTTATCCGCTATGCGCTTGATGTAAAATTCTGAATTCAGGGGCACGGCGCCGCCGATGGGTTCCAGAGGAAGCGGACCCTTGGGTTTGGTTTGGACCGGAATGGTGACCCGGATGGGCTTTGGCTTGGGAGCGGGTTTGGAGACGAGTCTCAGACCCGGCTTCACAGTCAGTTTGACGGGATCCTTTCTTTCCTTGATATGGTCGATCCGTTCTTCAAGGTCCTGAATCAAATGATCATTGTCCTCTTCCGTTTCCCAAAGGAAGTGGGTGATGGGGGCCAGGATGCCGCCAATGGGGTCGGGCAGATCTTCCGTAAAGGCAACACGGCAGGGGATGATTGTCGGTGCGCCATTTTGCTTTTGTGCGGCGTCGTGCGCGGCTTCGATTTGATAGGAAAAGATTTCACTTCGGCATGAGGCATCGGAAACGAGGGGAATCACGATGTCTGCCGATTTGATCTGCTGTGCCACATTTTCCGCCCAAGCCATGCTGGTTTGCGCTTCGCGATCGACAAACACGGAATGACCCTTCTGGATCAATTTGTTCTCGATCAATTTGGCCAGTTTCTGGTCCTGTTCTTCACCGGATTTAACTAATATAACGACCCGTTTCATTGCTTTTTATTTCAGTAAATCTTCCGCTCACTCATTGAAGGGCTTGGTCAGGTTTCCCGCTGATCCCAAAAAGACCCGGAATACCCTGCCTGTATTGACAAGTATTCGACGGCATCAAGCAGAAATATCTATAGAGTGGCACTTTCTGAAAGGCCAGTCCAAAAAGTCGGTTGCCAAAGTCTTGAACGAGGTTAGGATGGCCTGGCAGGTTTTCGGAGATGCCCTGTCCCAGCGGTGCAAGGGAGTATTGCAGGCCTTTGGGATGAATGGGGTTAATAATGAACCTGAATCATTTATGACAGCAGAACAGATCAAAGAACTTCTGAAACAGGTGAAATATCCTGGGTATTCCAGGGATATTGTGTCCTTCGGTTTGGTTAAAAATGTAGCCATCAACAACAACGCCGTTAGTGTGGGTCTTGAGCTTAGCAGTGGCACGGTTGATATTGCCGCTCAAATCAAAAGCGAAGTTGAGCGGGTGTTGAAGGCGGTTCCCGGTATTGATTACGTGCATGTCCAAGCCAAAGCCCCGCAGGGCAGTGGTCAGACTGGACAGACTGGGAACGCTTTTGAGAACCAGCACAACATACCAGGTTTAAAGCGGATTGTAGCCGTTGCCAGTGGCAAGGGTGGTGTGGGGAAATCCACTCTTTCCGTCAATCTTTCCTGTGCCTTGCAACACTTGGGAGTGAAGGTGGGGCTGTTGGATTGCGATATCTACGGGCCCAGTATCCCCTTGATGATGGGGGTGAACGACCGTCCTTCTATCACGCCGGAACAGAAAATGCTTCCCTTGATCAGTCATGGTATCAAGTTGATGAGCATGGGGTTCCTGTTGACGGATGATCAACCGGTCATCTGGCGCGGCCCTATGATCATGAAAACCATTCAGCAGTTTTTCAGTAGTGTGGATTGGGGTGAGCTGGATATCTTGCTCGTTGATTTACCTCCAGGTACTGGTGATGCCCAAATCTCTTTGTGTCAAACGGTTCCGTTGGACGGGGGTGTGATCGTTACCACTCCGCAAGAAGCGTCCGTGGGAGTCGTTCGGAAGGGGATCGCCATGTTTGAAAAGGTTAATGTTCCTATCCTCGGGATCGTTGAGAATATGAGCTATTACACCACGCCGAACGGTGAACGCGTCGAAATCTTCGGCCACGGCGGTGGGCGAGGGGAATCCGAACGCAAGGGAATCCCTTTCCTGGGTGAAGTGCCAATATTCCCGGAAATTCGAGTAGCTGGTGATGCCGGGAAACCCATCGCAGCCACCGATCCCGATTCTCCAGCAGCTCAATCCTTTATGGACATTGCCAAGATTCTGAAAAATCAGTGGCTGCCTGAATCCTGATTACCAAAAGGGGCTCATGGATTTCGAGAAACGACTGGACACCTTCTGGAGCCGAAAGCCGGTGGTGGCCGATAATGCCTACATCGTCAAGGGTGCAGTGGTTATCGGTGATGTAACGATTGGGGATGAGTCCAGCGTATGGTATGGAGCTGTTCTGCGGGGAGATATCAATCGAATTGTCGTGGGTCATCATTCCAATATTCAGGACAATGCAGTGGTGCATCTGGCAGATGACTACCCGTGTCTCATTGGGAATTATGTGACAGTGGGGCATTCGGCCATCCTCCATGCCTGCACTGTGGAGGATGAGTGTTTGATCGGGATGGGGGCCACCGTTCTCGACGGAGCGGTGATTGGCGCTCAAAGTATCGTGGGAGCCAATGCCTTGGTAACTTCAGGCACGGTTGTTCCGCCGGGATCCCTGGTTCTCGGGGCTCCCGCGAAGGTGGTGAAACCGTTGAGCGGGGAGCAAAGGGCAGGCTTGCGGCATTGGGCGGACAAATATGTTGCCAATACCCGCTACTGCCTGAAGAACAGCATTCAGGTGGGCGGCCCGCTGAGTTCATCATCTTCTGACTGAAATGCTTTGATTTTCGTAATCAAATGAGTTCATAATGCCCCCATGTCGTCGCCATTGGTGCTTTTATTTTACGAGAAACTGATGCCGGGTAGCCAGGTGGTGAACCGGTTGCAGGATCTTGGCTATCGTGTGGTGTCGGCGACGGATCCCCTCAAACTGGTTGCCGAAGTCCGAAAACATAAACCAATGGTCCTGGTTGCCGATCTGGACACCAAAACGGGTGACATTCCGGATGCGATCCGGGAACTCAAGGAAGATCTGGAAACCCAGCACATTCCTGTTTTGGCATTTGCCAATCTCGATGACCAGGCGCTTCAAGAGCGGGCCCGCATTGCCGGAGCCAAGTTGATCGCGGGGCGCGAGGGGGTGCTGGATCAGTTGGCCCATTTGCTGGATCATGTATTGGAGATGGATTGATTGTTATTTAACCTTCTTTCGACGTGACCTTGGGCCCGTGACGTGGCATTTTCCTCGGCGTGACACCTGAAGAAGCCGTACAATTACTCGATCAGTTCCAGGAGGGCAGCATCACCAGGGATGAAACCCTGCGCGCCTTTCAGCAGGCTCCATTTGTTGACATGGGGTTTGCCAAAGTGGATACCCACCGTGCCTTGCGAAAAGGTTTTCCGGAAGTGGTTTTCGGAGAGGGAAAAACTCCTGAACAGATTCTCGGTATCGTTCAGCAGCTTTCTCAAACATCTCACGCCGTGCTCGTGACGCGCATCGGATCTGAGGACGCGGCCAAGGTTCAATCCTCACTCAGTCATGTCACCTATCATGCCACCGCTCGTTGTCTCGTTTGGAACCAGCATCCGATACCTGTCAAACTGGGTAAGGTATGCGTGGTCTCCGCAGGAACCACCGATTTGCCAGTGGCTGAAGAAGCGGCCGTGACGGCTGAGACCATGGGAAATGTGGTGGATCGAATCTACGATGTGGGGGTGGCGGGATTGCATCGATTGCTCGCACAATTGCCACGCTTTCAGGAGGCTGATGTGATCATTGTAACCGCCGGGATGGAAGGGGCCTTACCCAGCGTTGTTGCCGGTTTGGTTGCTCAGCCGGTCGTGGCCGTTCCAACCAGTGTGGGTTACGGAGCAAGTTTCAAAGGAGTTGCGGCTTTGCTTGGCATGTTGACCAGTTGTGGCAGTGGCGTCACGGTGGTGAACATTGATAACGGGTTCGGCGCCGCCTATGCCGCCAGTCAAATAACTTCGCTCCTTGCACGCGCCTCAAAATCCCAATCCTGACGAACCGCGTTCGATTTTCTATGCAGACACTCTATCTTGATATTTTTAGCGGCATCAGCGGGGACATGTTCCTGGGAGCCATGCTGGATCTGGGCTTGGATGAATCCCATCTGCGAGAGCAGTTGGCCTCCATACCGGTCGGAAATTACAAACTGAAAATTTATCGCGACGCACGCTCCAGTGTGGAGGGTGTCAAATTCGATGTGATACTGGATCAACCTGAATCCAATCACTCTCATCACCACCATCATCACGGACACTCGCACTCTCACGATCACCATTCTCATACCCATTCGCATGGGGGGATCGAGGACCATGGGCATGATGATCAACATGCCCGGAATTACGCTCAAATAAAGACATTGATCGAAGAAAGCCCACTTTCTGATTGGGTGAAACGTCGATCGATTGCAGTCTTTCATCGCATCGCCATTGCCGAAGGGAAAGTACATGGCTTGCCGCCAGAAAAGGTGCATTTTCACGAGGTTGGGGCGGTCGATTCGATTGTGGATATCCTTGGGGCATGCATTGCGTTGGAAGCGCTGGGATGTCCGAAAGTGCTGTCCGCTCCAGTGGTGGAAGGAACCGGATTTGTCCACTGTGCTCACGGCAAGTTCCCTGTGCCAACCATGGCGACATTGTCCATTTTGGGAGAAGCCGGGATCAGTCTGACGCAGTGTGATGTGCCTTATGAATTGGTCACGCCCACCGGGGCCGCCTTGTTGGCAGAATTTGGGGAGTCCTTTGGTCCCATGCGCGGATTGGTGGCCCGCAAAGTGGGCTATGGATTGGGAGGGCGGGATATACCAGGGAAACCCAATGTGCTGCGGGCGATTCTGGGTGAAACGGTTGCTTCAGACGTGGATGGTGATTTGGAATCCGACACCGTTGCTCTGTTGGAGACCAATTTGGATGACTGCCGTCCCGAGATTATCGGACACTTCATGGAACTTGCTTTGAAGCGTGGGGCGCTCGATGTTTATTATACGCCCATTCAGATGAAGAAGCACCGTCCGGGCGTGTTGTTGAGTGTGCTGTGTCAGCCGAAGGATGTTTCCGAGTTCAGGGACTTGATTCTGACCGAAACGACAGCTTTCGGCGTGCGTAGTGCCACCATGGAACGTCGTAAGCTCAAGCGGTCCTTCGGCAGCATCAAGACACCGTACGGGGAGATTCAGACGAAAACAGGTTTTCTTGATGGGGACATCATCCGCGTGACGCCTGAATACGAATCATGTCGTCAAGCAGCCGAGGCGGCTCAAGTCTCTATTCAGACTGTCTATGCGGCTGTTGAAAGGAGCATCAGGGATGACCGGAACCCATCCATCACATCATGACTGACCCAAAAAGCAAATCCGGCAGCGGTTCTGTTTCATATCGGGAAGTGGAACACGATTATTTTGAAAAACGACAGCTCAAGCGTTTTGCGCGGGTGTTTCATTTGTGGGCACTCGGCGTGGGAGCTGTTATTTCAGGTGATTTCTTCGGTTGGAATTTTGGTTTGGCATCGGGGGGCTTTGGCGGGTTGCTGATTGCCACGTTTGTGATCACATTGATGTATGCCGGTCTTTGCTTCAGTATAGCCGAGATGACCGCCGCCATGCCGCACACCGGCGGTGCGTATTCATTTGCCCGGACCTCGATGGGGCCTTGGGGCGGGTATCTGACCGGGCTGGCTGAGAACATGGAGTATGTGTTGACTCCGGCTGTGATCGTGGTGGGGATAGGCGGATATCTCGGAGCGATTTTTGGGACGCCTGACAGCTGGGCTCCGTTATGGTGGTTGGTTTCCTATATCCTTTTTGTGGGGCTCAATATTTGGGGGGTGGAATTATCGTTTCGATTTTCAGTGATCATCACAATTGTGGCACTGTTGATCCTGGCGGTGTTTTATGTCGGGGCCGTGGGGCATTTTGATTTGCAACAGGCTTTGAACATTCCTCCGGATGAAGGCGGAAGCAAATGGCTGCCCAGAGGATGGAAGGGGGTGTTTGCGGCGCTGCCGTTTGCCATTTGGTTTTATCTCGCCATCGAACAACTTCCATTGGCGGCGGAAGAATCACATCAACCTCAAAAAGACCTTCCAAAAGGGATCGTTACCGGTTTGTTCACTTTGATTATTTGCGCTTTTGCCACGTTGATTTTGAATGCTGGTATTGCCCCCGGCGCGCAGGTCATTGGCAGCACGGATGAACCTTTGTTCGAGGGTTTCAAAACCATATTTGGGGAAGGAGCCGGCAGTCGAATACTGGCCCTGGTGGCTGTGGCCGGTTTGATCGCGAGTTTCCATACGATCATTTACGCTTATGGCCGGCAAATTTATTCGTTGTCACGAGCGGGTTATTTTCCACAGGTATTGTCGCTGACACACTCGAGCCGCAAAACGCCAGCCATGGCTTTGATTGCTGGAGCCGTGATCGGGTATGTGTTTGCATTGATTATCCACTACGCCGGTTCGGATAGCTCTGTAGGGGCTGCTTTGTTGAATATGGCAGTGTTTGGAGCAGTGATCGCCTATGTTTTTCAGATGGTTTCCTTCATTCGATTGCGTAGTCGTTTTGCACACATGAATCGTCCCTATCGGAGTCCGCTGGGATTGATCGGAGCCTGGTTTGCACTGGTGGTTTCTGTGGTGACCCTGGTGGCGTTGTTTGTGGTGGATCCCGCTTATCGACCCGCCGTTTGGGGGGCGGCCATCTGGTTTGCCGCGGGCGTTTTATGGTTCGCCGTGGTCGGGCGCAAGCGGTTGGTCCGGGCTCCCGAGGAATCTTTTGCTTTGGAAGAAACGGAGTAGATTGTTCGGGGCAATGCTTTTTCGGTGGCTACGCTTCCAATGTGTTTGCCAAACCTGATCGCCTGAACTTATTCACATTTACTTTTGACCACCGGGCCTGCCCGACGAATCGCAGCCATTGCCGCTTTGAGGTTCGGACTATTCTCAAAACATGTGGTTGACCTCCACTCGCTGTCCCCCTCTTTAAAGCGGGAATTCCCTGTTTTCGCGAAGGGGGTGGCGGTAGGTGTATCCATATGCTTTCAGAAAACCGAGGTGTCGATTGAGTCGATCCTCAAAATGTTTCCAGTTTTTTTGCTTTGGCGATGTCCAGGCCACTTCTGATAATGCACACAGTCTGGGCAGCACCATATACTCCAGCAGTTTCCAGGATGGCATGCGTTCAGTCCAAATGTTGGCTTGAACCCCCAATACTCTGGATGCCGCTTTGGCGTCCAGCTCTTCCGGCACCGGATCGTAATCATAAACGGTGTTGATCGGAATGATTCCCAGGTTGCCCGGTTCTTCGGGTTCGGTCGATTGGCGGTAATCGAAATAGCAATGTGTGGTGGGTGACATGATGACATCGTGCCCCATTCGAGCCGCTTCAACACCCCCGGCGACGCCTCTCCATGACATCACGATCGCGGTTGGAGGGAGTCCTCCTTCCAGTATTTCATCCCAGCCGATCATGTGTTTTCCTTTGGAATCCAGAAAACGGCCCATCCGGGAAACGAACCAACTTTGCAATTCGTTCTCGTCTTTCAATCCTTCCTGCTTCATGCGGGACTGGCAGTCAGGGCATGTTTTCCATCGGGTTTTGGGGCATTCATCGCCCCCAACATGGATGTAAGGACCGGGGAACAATTCGCACACCTCCTCCAAAACCTTTTCTAGAAAATCAAAAGTGGCTTCCTTGCCTGCGCAGTAAACGTCGTCAAAGATGCCGCAGGTATTGGAAACCTGGAAGGGTCCGCCTGCACAGGATAATTCGGGAAAAGCCGACAAGGTGGCAAGGGCGTGTCCGGGCATCTCGATTTCCGGCACCACTTGAATTTTGCGTTCTTGCGCATATGCCAGAACCTCTCGAATGTCTTCGGCGGTATAGTAGCCCCCATACGTTTCTCCATCCTTGTCCCTCCAGGCCGAGATGTTGGACAATGGCGGGAATGCCTTGATATCGATGCGCCAACCCTGGTCATCGGTCAGATGCCAGTGAAATGTATTCATCCGGTGCAGCGCCATGACATCGATGAGACGTTTCACCAATCGCACAGGGTAAAAATGTCGACAGACATCCAGATGCATGCCGCGCCAGCTGAATCGCGGCGCATCCTCGATATGGCAAGCGTTCCATCCTCCCTGATCATAAAGCATTACCAGTGCCGCAGCGGCGCGTACCCATCCGGTTTGACTGCCCCGGATGGTGATCTGGTCGGGTGTGATCGTCAGTGTGTATGCTTCCTCGTTATCCGAATTTTCTTCCAGGAAACGAATGTCTGATGATCCGTTCAAGACCTCACATGTCAGTTCGGGCTGGCGTACTTTGAGCCATTCCTCCAGCAATTTTCCGGCGTGGGAAACCGCATCGGAACAGGTTTCAAAGGCGATTGTCAGCGTGGGTTTGCAGTTGAATCTTCCTTCATCCTTGCGAAAGGATTGGGGAAGTGGAATTAAAGAATGAATGACTTCGGTCGACATGTTTTAGAATCGTTATGATGCTTTTTGATCAGGGAAAAATTTGGCCACGGCACCGATGCAGATTGAGCCGGCGACGAGCATGAAGATACCCAACCATCTCGGAGAGAAAGAGGGGGCCTCCACGAAGGCGTCACCTATGATGACCTTGCCCAATCCGATCAGCCAGAAGCAAACACCCGCAGAAGACAGAATCCATAGAATCAGGTTTCTGAGATTGAGCGGTGAATGAGCTTTGAAAGTCGGATCATCCGCACGGACGAGTTCGTCGATTTTCCTCCATCCCAAGCCCCCGGCCTGAACCTTTTTATGAAAGGATTTCAACACGGACACATCGGTTTGTGGCGTCAGAAAACTGGCCGCGATGGCGAGCAGGACACTGATGGGGACTGTCACCAGCAGGCTGAAGGGAAAATCAAACAGCGATGCAATGGGGATGGCGAAATCGGTTCCTTTCATGAGGATGAGGGTGGACTCTGCGATCATGGAATCCTTGAGCGCAAACATGCCCAGGGACAGCAACAGCAGCGAGATCAGGCAGACCAGCTCCGCCCAGGCGTTGATGCGCCACCAATACCAGCGGAGCAGATAAATGACGCCGATCCCGCCATTGAATCCTGCCAGGAAAAACCATGCACCCGAAACGGTGTTCATGAACAGCGCAACCACAATGCCTGCCAGGGCAATCAACAATGTCGCCAGGATGCCCCAGCGGACATAATGTTTCTCCGAGAAGGAGAAATCGGAATTGCCTGTCGACTGTTGAATGCGGCGTTCTCTGCCCGGGGCGATGAAGGGGCGGTAGACGTCATTGATCAAATAGGATGCCCCCAGATTGACCCATGTCGAAATCGTGGACATGTAAGCTGCAAACAAGGACGCGACCATCAAACCGAGAATGCCGGTGGGAAGAACCGCCAGCATCACACGCACATAACCCGCTTCCGCAAGGGCGCCTTCCGGCATGGTGCCATTGGCAGATGCCACGTGCGGGAACATGACCGCGGCAACAAATCCCACCAGCAACCAAGGCCACATGCGTAGTGCATAGTGCGCGACACCATACCAGAGGTATCCCAGCGCGGCCTGACGTTCATCCCGAGCGCTCAACATGCGTTGGGCAAAGAAGGAGCCGCCATCGGTAAAGGCGTAAGACCACCAGAAAATCAGGATCAACAACCAAAACTCAGGGCGCGTGAACAGTCCGAATTCCGCGGAGTTGGCCTTCGGAAACAGGGCCATCATGGCGGCGGATCGTTCACTTCCATAAAGTTCGTTCATTTTACTGAACAACGCCTCCAATCCGCCCACTTGATTCACCGCCATCACCGCCAGAATGACACACCCCGCCATGGCAATCCAAAACTGGATGAAATCCGTCACCATGACACCCCACAGACCGGAAATCGCCGTGTAAGCAATGACCACCAGAAAAAGGAGGAACAACACTTTGTATTGGTTGACGGTTGAACAAATCAGGTAGATTTGATGGGTGAACTCCAGCGCATCCCAGGAAGCGGGCACAAGACCGTCGGATACTCCCGGAAGGGACAGGGGCGTGCTCAAGTCATACGATCCTCTCAGTTTCAGGTTGCTCCACGCCTCTTGCCTGAGCTGCGTATCGCTTTCGGCGGTGGACGTCGGACCATAAGCTCCCGATTGAAACGTCGACCAGAAGGCCGGCTGCCGAAGCATGCCGGTCTCATAGGCTATTTGCATGGGTTCCAGTTGATTGGACTGTACGGCTTGACGTATGTTTGAATCCACATTCCCAGATAAAGGAGTTGCCATGACCAGCCAGAGGATCAGGGAATCGACTATCGGTATGCGGGGGAATTCCGGGACGGTGTAACTGATGATCACCGTCATGGCCTTGTTGACCCATCCCATGTTCACACATCCAAAGGGAAACGCCAGCCAAAGCGCCTTGCCGACGCGCAGGGCGCTGGCGGATTTGCCGGAGTAGCGTTGATAGACCAGTTCCATATCCGTCTGGGGGTTGGCGCGTTTCCAGAGTGGCGCATAAAAGAATACCCCGAGCATCGTGATGGGAACCATGGACCACCAGAACCAGTTTTGTGAAATCCCCTTGGTCACCACCCAGCCGGTGAGGGCGAGGGGAGTGTCTGCGGCAAAGGCTGTGGCCACCATGGAGGTCCCAAGCATCAGCCAACCCATGTTGCCGCCTCCTTTGAAGTAGTCGTCGGTGGAACTGCGGGCTCGTCTCGCCAGGAATATACCGATGGCCAGTGAGCCGAGTATGAACAAGGCAATGATCACCCAGTCCAATGTTGCCAAGGGTTGTGCGAGTGGTTCTGTTTCCATAACTGATAGGATCTTCCAGCAATCTTCGAATCGACCAATGAATCTGCTCCGATGCTGAGCAGGGATGGTAGTGAGGTGATGCCTGATGTGGCAATCTGAAAACAGCGGCTTCCCGCAAAACACATCTCATGCAGGGTGAAAACACCCGTTGCAACCGGTTTCCAAAGCTGGATTACAGCTTCAGACCGGGGCCCATTCCAGTCTGAAGGTCCATGCCGGAAGTCATTCGTGTTGCGGTTGCCTCTGGAAGGGTGCCGGGATGCAGGCGGGCATGATGGATTTAAGCCCCTGTCAGATATTCTGCCGTGATCTTGTCCAGATGGATTTGGGCCAGTGTTTGAGTGGCGTCATCCAATTCCGCGACGGCACGTTTCAGGGCGTCCACATCGCCGGATTGGTTTTCCTTGTTCTCCCTCGCCAATACGCCTTTGAGCACGTCAACCTTCTCCTGGATCAGCTCGAGGTAGTCGGGTTCAAGATCTTCGCTGCAATCCGAAAGGCTTTGCGTGACTGCGGACAACAGATCATTGGCTTTGAGTTTGTTCTCAATCCAGCGTCGTGCATCCCAATCCTGCATGGCGTGTTCCACTGAAGATTCCACCATTTCGGTTACTTTGTGATCTTCCACGTCAATGGCGGATTTGATCTCAACAATCTGTTCCTTACCCGACTTGATATCTCGGGCGAGCACATGCAGGACGCCGTTGGCATCAATCTCAAATTGTACGCCGACACGAGGGACGCCTTTCGGAGCTTTTTCAAAGGAAACGACAAACTGGCCCAGGCTCCAGTTGTCCGCTGCTTTCTCGCGTTCTCCTTGGAGAATATGGATCAGCATTTCCTTCTGATTGGCTACCGCAGTGGTAAAGACCTCGCCGGCCTTGGCCGGGATGGTGGAATTGCGGGGGATCAACACATTCATCAAACCCCCAAAGGTTTCAATGCCCAACGACAGCGGTGTGACATCCAGTAAAGTCATTTGCGACATTTCTCCAGTGAGAATGGCTCCCTGGATCGCCGCGCCCAAGGCCACAGCTTCATCCGGGTTTTGTCCGGTGTTCAACTCTGGACCGGATGCGGTGTGAAAGGAATCTCCCAGGCGCACATCCCCCCGTGTTTCTTCAAAGTCACTGCATTGAAAATACTCGCTGACCCTCTCCCTGACCAATGGCATGCGGGTTTGACCTCCCACCAGCACGACCTGATCCAGATCTTCTGATCGAATGCCTGCATCGCTGATGGCCCGAAGGCAATGCTGCTTTGTGCGTTCAATGATGGGACGGGCAATGGATTGAAGCTCTTCTCTGGTCAATTCCAGTTTGAAATGGAAATCGGGCGTCAGGAACGGTAATTCGACCGTGGTTGTTGTCTCGGTGGACAGTGCGATTTTGGCCTGTTCAGCCGCCTCTCGCAGGCGGGGCAGGGCTTCCTCCGATTGCGTTACATCGATTTTTTCAGACTGGGTCCGGATGACTGACAGAAAATGGTTGAGGATTGCCTGGTCGATATCATTCCCTCCAAGACAGGTGTTCCCATGGGTGGATAAAACCCTGAACACTCCCTCATTCAACTCCAGAACGGTGATATCAAACGTGCCTCCACCCAGGTCATACACTGCGATTTTGGATTGATCCTTGAGCCGATTCAGGCCGTACGCCAACGCAGCAGCTGTGGGTTCGTTGATGATCCTCTCCACAGTCAAACCGGCCAGACGTCCGGCTTCGATGGTGGCCTGTCTTTGCGCATCATTGAAATAAGCCGGTACGGTGATGACGGCGCGTTCAAACGTGCATTCCATCGCGGATTCGGCCGCTGCTTTGAGCGATTTCAGGATTTCGGCAGAAACCGCTTCAGGCGAAAGCAGGGCTTCACCAATCTGGATTTGAATGGGTGCATTCGGTGCTGCCTGGATGGAATAGTCGACTTCTTTTTCCCTGTCCGACAAATCGCCGGATCTGCGTCCCATGAAACGTTTGACCGAGTAAATGGTTCGATCCGGCGCGATCGTCCGCATGCGCACCGCTTCCTCACCCACTTTGGGGGCCTTTTGGTCGGACGGATAATGCACCACGGACGGGGTCAGGCGTTTGGAATGAGCGTTGGCCAGGACAATGGGAAAACCAGAATCCACAACAGCCACCGCCGAATGGGTGGTTCCAAGATCAATGCCGATAATATTGCTCATATGCTTGTATTGCTCCGCAAGAAGCGGGCACGACATCATGCCATCCCGCCACTGAATTGCAACTATTTGCCCTTTTCAGGTGGGGGAGGGGCGCAGTTCCTTTTTTAGACAATGGAGGGGAGAGTTCTCCCGATGAGTCGAATGCGCGTCAGGATAACGCAATACTCTTATACGTGATCGAAACTTGCATGGAACCTTTTTACAGGCTCATCAGTTCTCAATGATTGCCTGTTTTTATCGCTAAGGCGCGGAGCCGCAAAGACGCGAAGCAATGTGGAACGGAGCATGTATGAAGAAAATGTAATATGCACAGTAACTGCCTATTGGGAATCTCAAGGACAATAGCCTGGTTTTGTTATCCTGACTCGTATGCGACAAGTCGGGACCTCAAACTTTCCCCTTGCCCCCCCCTTCAAAATGTGATGAATTTCGCCTTGATTTCCATTTTATCTAATTCAGTATCAGAATTAATGGAAAACACCTGCACGAAATATCGCACATGGAAAACTTTCCATATTTTCACCTTGGATAGCATAATAAGTGGAAAATATTCCACCTATAAGGGAAATTTACATGGAAATTTTTCCATTAATCTAAACTGGTAGAGCCCAGATGTTTCATGCCTTCCCTAAGCCACCACGCCT
>JAQCFT010000371.1 GCA_027619545.1 Verrucomicrobiota bacterium
GTTCGAGCTGGATCAGTGGGCGGGTTAATTTTCTCGGATTTTCGGAAATCAGCGTGACCGTCATTGAACATCACATTACCGCCACCCTCATGGCGATTGGGATCGACACCTTCCAAGGCGTCCCCCTGACTGAAACCGGAAGTCGGCCACCACAAACTACTGCTCCAGGCGCCATCAGGTTTGGGCATGGAATCACCCACCACCAGGTTCATGGATGGGCTGCGCACATTGGATCGTTTAAAGTTGGGTAAAGAGTCAACTTTTCGCCCATTGATGGTCAACGTTCCGCCTCCATAGGGATGAATTCCCAGGAAGAATGCGTTGTAACCGTACCCCACCTTGTGTGCATCGAAAGCCCATTCCCAATCCACGTTCAAATCCTGACGACGGCGTTTGAGTGAATGACAGCGGAACAAATTGGACATATTGCCTTCCGGGATTATGGTCGTCCCCCACCAATTGGTCAGTATCTGAGCCGTGGAGGTGGTTCCATTGTTGCGGTGGGGAGGAAAGGTATCACTGTTGTCATCGGTATAAAACTGCATGAAAAGACCAATCTGACGCAGGTTGTTCATGCAGGCAATCCGTTGTCCCTTCTCCTTCGCCTTGCTGAGTGCAGGCAACAACATGCCCGCCAGAATGGCAATGATGGCAATGACCACCAGCAGCTCGATGAGAGTAAAAGCCCTCAAGCCCCACTTAGTTTTTGGCACGACGGTGCCGGACAATGCATTAACCGTGTTAGGGATCATGGTCACATCAATACTGGATCAGTATTTTTTGGCAATGATAAACTTGGCAAACATGCAAAAGTGGGTGCGATTAAATGTGCGGGATGAATGGATTGTTGTTTCTCAATTTGAAAATTGACGGATCAGTTCCATGGGCGAAAATACCTTCCCCGCTAGATATGCTTAAGTCTTGTCGCCCATGTGGATTTCATCCAATCTTAGCTCAAATCCAATTTAATCATGAAAAAAGCAACAACAATACTGGCGTTGGCGGGTATGGCGCTGATGACAAACCTGGAAGCAGCCGACAAAATGAAGGCGCTCATCATCGACGGACAAAACAACCACGGCATTTGGCCAAAGACCACGGTGATGATGAAATCCTATCTGGAGAAAAGCGGCCTGTTCACCGTGGATGTCGCCCGGACCGCTTTTACATGGCAGGGTGATAAGCTCATCCCTCAATACCCGGTCAAACTCGACCACGAAACCCAGGCCTTGCCCAAACCCAAATCAGACCCAAATTTCACCCCCACTTTCTCCGATTACGACCTGGTCGTGTCCAACTTCGGTTGGAATGCCGCCCCTTGGCCCGATGCAACCAAAGCCGCCCTCGAAGCCTACGTCAATGATGGCGGGGGACTGGCAGTCGTCCATGCAGCCGACAATTCATTTGCAGAATGGCATGAATACAATCGCATGATCGGTCTCGGAGGCTGGGGAGATCGCGATGAGAAATCCGGTCCATACGTCTACTATGATGACCACGGCCACCTGGTGCGCGACACCTCCCCGGGCCGCGGCGGATCGCATGGCAAACAGCACAACTATCTGGTCGAAACACGCGACGCCGACCATCCCATCACCAAAGGTCTCCCAAAGAAATGGCTGCACGCACAAGATGAACTTTATGATCGCCTGAGAGGACCGGCCGAGAACATGAACGTCCTCGCCACCGCCTTTTCGGATAAGGAAACTGGCGGCACCGGCAGGCATGAACCCATGCTCATCACCATTGAATACGGTCAAGGCCGCGTCTACCACACCCCCATGGGCCATGCCGATTATTCCATGGAATGCGTCGGATTCATCACCACCTTTGTCAGGGGCGCCGAATGGGCGGCAACAGGCAAAGTCACCTTGACAGAGGTTCCCGAGGATTTCCCTTCTCCAACCGAGGTCAAGCAACGCAAATTTGATTGATTTGATCGACATTTCCAAATCAGATCGTTTTTTCATGTGACCCGAATCAAGCTCTGATTCGGGTTTTACTTTGAAACAACCATCAAGTTTGAATTTGAACTTCAAAATCAACTCACCTCGCTTGTGTCAATCGCTCACACTCAAATTGAAGGATTTTTGCAACAAAATCGGGCGTTGATCAGTATGTCTTAAAGATCTATGCTGATGGCGATAGAAATAATGGAGGAACCGAATCAAGATCCGTCCGCAAAAACCAAATCCACACAGGGGCAACATGCGGACAGCGACTGGCGTCATGCCGATGACACCGAACATGATGTATCGGCCAGACACACCTCGCCTGACACAAAGGATCCCAGTCAGCCTCCAGCGCCGCCTTCTATTGAGGAACTTCAGACAGCCATCCCCGGTCTTGAAGTCCTGGAATTCATCAGTCAGGGCGGTATGGGATCGGTTTTCAAAGCGAAGCAAAAGAACCTCGATCGCCTCGTGGCCCTCAAGGTGGTGCCGTCGAGTGGAGAAAACTCCCATGTGGCGCATCCGGATCGTTTTTTACGCGAAGCCCGGACTCTGGCAAAATTGAGCCACCCCAACATCGTTCCGGTCTTTGATGTCGGACGCACGGATCAGTTTATCTATCTGATCATGGAATTTATTGAAGGAGACAACCTGCGCGGGCTCATGAGACGAAGTGCCCTGAGCATTCAATCCGTCCTTCGCATCATTTCCCAGACTTGCAATGCATTGGAATACGCGCATACCAAGCATGTTGTCCACCGCGATATTAAACCGGAAAACATCCTCATCAACCGGGAAGGCATTGTCAAAATCGTGGATTTTGGCCTCGCCAAGATCAATGAGGGAACACAACGGGAATCCAACCTGACCGGAACACGGCAAATCATGGGTACCCCCAACTACATGTCCCCGGAACAAATCGAATGCACGCGTGAAGTCGATCATCGTTCGGACATCTATTCACTTGGGGTTGTGTTTTACGAACTGCTCACCGGGGAACTGCCGATCGGCCACTTTGAACCGCCTTCTGCCATCCGGGGAAATCATGAACCCCTCGACCCTGTGGTGCTCAAAGCGCTTCAAAAAAGACCAGAGCAGCGCTACCAGAAAGTCAGTGAGCTGGACACCGACCTATCCAGTCTCCCGGAAATGGAAACGCCCAGAAAAACACCACCGGTGATCCATTCCCATGACGCTGAGCAACCAACTATTAAGATCGCTTCATCCAGCCATGTCGGCCGCCCCAATCCCATCACATTTTTAAAAGCATTCGCTGCCCGAGAAAACTGGGGGCGTTTGGTTGGTTTGATCCTGATGCTTTTCAGCGAGCAATGGTTCTTCAACACAGGAGGCATCGTTCCTTGGTTGGGCCTCATGTTGACCGTAAGACTGGCGGCCACTCAATACGTCCGCCTCTGGCCGAACAACGAACGCAGTGCCCGCGTGATCGTTGGAGCGGCCTGGATCTCCGGCACCGCATTTGTAAACTGGCCCCCGATGGCAGAAGCAGCCATCATCGTCACCGGCATCCTTTGGACCACCCGCCCCCCAAAACAAAAACAAGCGATCGAACTTTAATCATTCACTCTTCAAGGGACATACAAGACCAGGTTCGCGCTGATTTAAAGTGGATCATCGATTCCCCTCCTCTGTTTGCTGGCGAAGACGGTCTGAATGCTTTAATCAAACACGAAACAGAAAATTCCACGGTACCAGCTTCAGTTGAAACATGGGATCCATCACGCACCTCACACAGGGTCGGATTCTATTTTGAATCTCTAGTGGATCTATGGTTGAGGCAGAGATTCCATCTGAAGATGGAAGCCAGGCATCATCAGGTGTTCGACGGAAAGCGCACGGTGGGTGAGATCGATTTCTGCGTGCGGGACAGGAATGGACAACGGTGGCATCTGGAGAGCACCATTAAGTTTTACCTTCATCACCCTTCATCGGCTTCCATCCATGGCAGTGCATTCATAGGACCGGACCCAAGGGACTCCTTTGAACGAAAACATCAACATCTCATGCAGCGTCAGTTGAAGCTGAGCATTCCAGAACTCAGTCCTGTGGACCATGCGCTTCCCATTGCTCGCGGCATACTCTTTTATCATGCCGGGGAACCAAACCACCCAGACCGCCCCGATGGCGCCAACCCCGAACACCTACGAGGTCTTTGGATGAGGACTTCCGAGTGGCCCAGTGATCCACCTCCGGGAAGCAATCAAGTCGTGCATCTACCGAAACCCTACTGGCTAAGCGGACTCATGAATCCGGGGTTCACAAGCGAAGCGATGACATGGCAGCAAGCAGGAACGAACATCCAATCACACTTTCAACATTCCAAATCCCCCTTGATGTTGAGCCTTCGAAGTGAAGAAACCGGTCCGGCCGTCGAAACACAACGATGCATCGTGGTCCACGACACCTGGCCTGAAAGCTGATCCGCTTACATTCAATTTTGTTGAACCGCAGATTGACGCAGATTAACCAGGAAACACAAGATTGGGTTGGATGGGTGGTGTTTACTGGCAAGGTTTATCTTTAAAGAAATAGT
>JAQCFT010000372.1 GCA_027619545.1 Verrucomicrobiota bacterium
CCCTGGCGCGTCTCTTGTGGCTTCCATACTCACATTTCATCTTACGATGGATGCCCCCTTACCATCCTACCCCCAATCATCCGCGTAGCTGTCGCCAGCGGGAGCGGACCGGGACGGTCCGATCTACCTGCACACCAACGTTCGGAATTTCACCATTTAAAATTCACTATTCACCATTCAAAGGTGTGCCATTTAGGATCTTCTGAAACTCAGGTAACACCTTCATGGCATTGAACCGTGTGTCCGCCCTCGCTTTACGGGCCAAATCCACCGCCTCAGGATTCTTCAATTTGCGGGCACGGCTCAACTCCATGGTCTTGCTTAGGGTCTGCAAAGCCAGCTGATGTTTTCCCATCAAGGCCTGGGTTCCTGCCAGGTCGAACCAGGCTTCTGGATTGTCGGGAATCACCTCCACCAATCGAATCAGCGCATTTTCCAATCGATCATATTGCTTGAGATCGTTGTAAGCGGAAGCCACGGTCAGAATGGTTTCAGCAGGCGCATTCGGGTCGGCCAACAATTCATCCATCACCACAATGGCCTCATTGGTCCGCATGGTGAGCACGTAATTGGACATGAGCTTGTAGGCAACATCCAGATTGGTTTTGCTGGCCACAAACTGTTGTTCCAGATTGTGAATGGTGTCCTGGATTTGATTCAATTTCGCCTGTCCCTGCTTCATCCGATGCAATTGTTGCAACAATTGCCTTACCCCCTCGTTTTCATAATCAAATTCAAAACACTTCTCAGTGATCATGATCGCGTCATCCACCCTCTGAGTCATGGCCAGCAAATTGGAATACCGAAAGACGGCTTCCGGGCTGTATGGACACAACACCAGCGCCTGGCGAAAGGCATAATCAGCCTCTTCCAACAAACGTTGTTCTTCCTCCACAGTACTGGGCTGCAAATGTTTCGGACATTGCGGGCCCAATCGCCAGGCATAAATCCCGGCAATACCACTGCGTAGTTTGGAAAACGCCTTCTGCGCCCAATCGTCCCGCACAAATTTGGTATCACCCTTGAATGCTGACAAATCTCCCTTGAGATAGACATCATCGGCAAACTTCACGATATCCTCGATCGGAGTGTCGTATTTCACCCAGTCTCCGACCAGTCGATTCATGTACTGGGACCAGAACTGGTGATCCTTCTTCAACATTTCTTCCGTGATTACCGGGACTTCCTGGCGGTTGATCTTCATGATGATCCCAAACGGAGTCAGGTGCGGATACATCCACTCGAGCGGCATGCTTTCTTCGATGTAAAACTCGTGGCCGGGATTTTTGTCAAAAATGATTTTGGCCAAAATGGCATTGATCGCCATGACCGCCGCCTGCCCCTGTACGGAAATGCGGCCATCAGGGGTTTCAGTCACGATTTCACCCGGCTTAAGGTGACCGGACATTTTCCGCTGGGCGGCATCCGCCATGTAATCCAGATAGGCCTTTTCCGAATCCTCATGCGATGGAGTATAAATTTCCTTGGCCGGATACACACCACGATTCTTCCGCTTCTGTTCCACATAGGCGCCAAAGCTGGTCATGGCATTATCCAGAGGGGCAAAGGCACGGGCCACCCAATTTGTCGATTGGTTCAATTCCTTTTCCTTGGACGAACGAAGCATCTCCTGAAAGAAAGGGAGATCCCTCTGTGCGCTCCGGAAGTAATGGGCACGGATGTAGTCCAGATAGGTACCATCCGCCAACGCATTCTGCGTGATAATGCGAACATCCCGGCGATCAAAATCCGGATCACGCGGTTTCTTGGAAGCTGGAATAAAACTCTCGCAAAAGATCATGTAAGTCGGATTAAAGCGCCCTGGATCGGTCCCACCAAACAGGATGGCATCTTCGGCCATCTCCGGATAAACCTCAAACGGCGGGGAAAACATATCGTGCCCAAACCAGTATCCGAACAAATGCCCGCGCTGCTCGTTTTCCCACCAATGACTCATCACCGAATAAAAGGGCGCCAGCGCAAAGATCAGCAGAATGGCTTTCATCGGCGCCTTGGATCGGGAAAGACCGAAGATCAGAATAAAAGCGACCGAAAGCAAAATGCCGTAAAACGCGGTGAATTGATCCAGCGGATGAACACGCTCCAACCCGAGCTTTCCATAAATGGCAAGTGCCACCGCGATGGCACCTCCGGTCAGTGCCGGCAGACGCTGAGCCTCATATTGCCGAGCCAGAAACGAGGCGATCAGAGCCACCCCATAGCCCATGAATATGGCGATCAAAACGTGGGAAGAGGTAAAAAAGACTCGATTCAAGTCCTGACTCTGCTTGTCGGGCGGCGGATTCAGCAGGATCATCAGGATCACTGCCAAACAAAAGAAGACCGCCATCAACCCGGTCATCCAGGCGCGTTCGCGTTTTGCCATGCGTTGCCAGCAAAAGAAAGGAACCAACCCAATCAACAACATCACCGGAGAAAACTCGGATCCGGCCCCCTTGAAATACAGATACATCTGCTGGATAAACCTCAAAGGCGAACTGGTCGGATTTGCTCGTTCATATTGACCTCGACTAAACGCATGCACGAACCCATCCCAGGTCCGAGGGTAAGCCCAGTTCATGGGCGGATTCGTCGACGAAGCTATCGGCATGTAAAAATAAAACGAAGCCCCCAGCAAAAACACCGCCGCAATGATGACAAGAGGCACCCATTCCGTCAGCACCTCCTGGGTCCGGTTCCATGCCCAAACAAAAACACCAATGGAGGCAATCCCAACCGCGTTGTAGATAACGAACAATGGAATGTTCTGGTCAAAGGCAGTGAGCATGCCGTTCCATTTGGCAATGAGGCCAAGAAGATAAATCACACTGTTAAATAGGAACAAATCCCGCCCCAAGCGAATGTTCACAGCCGCAATGGCGACTTCAAGCCCCATCGCAGCAACGATCAGTGTTTGGTGGTTATTGAAACAAATCCCAAAAAGGAAGAAAGCCCAGTAAAGGTACTTTTTGCGCTCGGGCACATATACCCAGTGCATCAGACAAACCAGCACGCCCATCAGCGAGAGGACACTGAGCGTGTAAACCTCCACAATCACGGCCTGACTCCACATGAATCCGTTAAACCCAAGCAGCATGCCTGCCACCCAACCGGAAACCCGACAGATCCAATCCTCGAGCGAGCGATTCATGCCTTTGAGTTCTTCCATCCCTTCCAAAATCATGCTGCTTCCGCGGGAAACCATCAGAGAAAGAAGGCCACAGGCCGCTGCCGCCGCCACAGCAGAGGAAAGTGCCACTCGGAAGGCGATGTTGGAAACTGGAACCAAAACGGTGAACAACCAGGTATAAAGCGTCCATACCGGGTAACCGGGAGGATGCGGTACTCCCGCATAAAAGGACCCCACAGACAGCTCGCCGGAATCTTCGAGCGTCACATCCGGCGCGATGGAGAGTAAGTATCCAATGAAGACAAACAACGCCGTAAAACCGGCCGTCTGCCAATCCACTTTTCTGAAAAAACGACCACTGAAGCGGCCTGCTTCATCATATGAACCGGTTGTGGATGTAGCGGTTCCCTGCGGACGTTCCGCAGGATTGGTAGACTTGGATTTAGTGTTTTTACTCATCACTCTAAGATTACGATCTGCCCTTCTCCATTTCACAAAATCTTTGAATCCCAAAAAATGGAGGTAAACAGGGGACAACTGAAAAAGAATCCAAAGGGTTTGTCCATGTCAAAAGTCCTGAATGCATGAAGGTCGAACATTCCTGGTCGTCGATGCGTCCCCTCAAACCGCGTTGGTATCAAAAACCAAAGCAGACGGGAAGAACCCAATCCCTCATGCGCTGACACTTGAGACAACCGGTATACGACAAGTGTTTCAAAATGAATCCAATACCCCTTGCTGAAGGCCCTGTTAACGAAGCATGGAACCGCCCCCTATCCATATTATGATAAGCAGGTAACAACCCCCAAACCCAACCCGGCCAGACAACACGGAACGTTGGCTGTAACCGGGACATAAAGCATGGGGCATGCCAATTGGATAACATTCACTAAAAGCCAAAATAAACGATTGTGTCCATGTGAGATTTCACCTAGAATATCCCGATATGGCAGTTCAAATAAAAGCAACTGCAGCCTAACAAGTTATGGATTCCGAAACAGATAAAAGTCCCGAGCAAATCTTAAACGAAGATGCTGCCAAGTATGATGCGTCCAAAATCGACAAATTGGAAGGCTTGGAGGCTGTCCGAAAACGTCCGGGAATGTATATCGGCGACCCTGATGAACGCGGTTTGCACCATTGTGTATTTGAAGTGCTCGATAATTCCATCGACGAGCATCTGGCTGGTTTTTGTTCCCGCATTGAAGTGAGCATCCATGTGGACGGCTCGGTTTCCATTCGGGACAACGGGCGCGGCATTCCAGTGGACGAACACCCCAAATTCAAGATTCCGGCGGTGGAACTCGTGCTGACCAACCTCCATGCAGGAGGGAAATTCGGACAGGGAG
>JAQCFT010000373.1 GCA_027619545.1 Verrucomicrobiota bacterium
TTCCTGTCTCAGTCGATTGAATTTCCAGCAAAGCGCACCCGACTCCGTAACCGCTGGAGATAAACACCCGGTTATTTGAAAGCACAACAGGAAGCGCGACATCGGGGTGACTCGTTCCCCAGGGATGATCCCAGATTTTCTGGTCCGTATCGGTCGCGAACGCCGCCAGGCCTCGATCGTGGAAATAAAGGATTATTTCATGGTCGGCAATCGTTGTGACAATCGGTGAGCTGTAACTGGATGGCACTTGGGGATAGGATCTCTCCAGTTCACCTGTATCCAATGCATACACACGCAAACCATCCTGACCCTGCATGCCGGAAGGCACGATGACCTTCTCCTGCCAGATCAACGGGGAAGGACTGAAGCCCCATTCAGGAACTTTTGCGCTGTTGTCTTCGACAACCGAATGAGACCAGATCCATTCCCCAGAGGAACGATCCAGACAAGTCAACTGCCCGGTGCTTCCAACAGCGATGATTCGGTTTTCGGTCAAAGCCGGCGTGGAGCGAGGTCCGGACCCTGCGATGACCGATTCATAAGCAGCCGGATAATCATAACGCCAAATCAACTTGCCATTATGAACCGCGTAGCATGTCACCGATTCCTGATCGACGGTCTGCTCCTGCGTGTAAGCAAAACCTTCCATGGCGACAAACCCCGACCAGGCATCGCCGATGGGTTGTCTCCAGATTTCTTTGGGGATTTTTTGGATATGATCAGGACTCGCTGTCAGACCTTTGATTTGAGTGTTCCGATCGCTTCCCAGGAATTGTGTAAAAGGCCTTTCGATCAGATCGAGAGGAGGCATATCGTCCGGATTGATCTGTAAGGGTGGATTTGAAGGCAATGAAGCGCTGGATCCCGAACTCGATTTAAGGCCAATGATGGGCACCAGGTCACCGGAAACGCCCGTAATTTCAAACAATTGGGAACCGACTCCAAGACAAGCTGCCACCAGGATCACCCCGGCAATGCGCACCCGCCATTTGATACGGGAAAACAAAGTCCACCAAATCAAAGAAAGCGCCAGAGTGGCAATCCCTATGACGGCTGAGTTGATATTCTTTTCCTGGCGCGGAACATCACGAAAATTCCAGACGTAAACAAGGGCTGCGCAGGCAAGGCATAGAATGCCTATGAACGGCCACCAACGGGTGGGGCGTTTGGAAGGACCGGTAAGTTCTGTCATGTCTTTCTGATGTAACCCGGAAGCACTCCGAATCAACCTCAAATTTTATCAAACACTTGGATAACGTAAGTTTTCAACCTGATCCTGAACTTCCTGAGGCGGTGCAGGCGTCACTGCGGTGACAACCAGTGTTACCACAAAATTGATCACCATCCCCAGTGAACCGATACCTTCCGGGCTGATGCCGAACCACCATTGATCAGGACCGGCGCCGGGATTGTGAAACTTGAAGTAATAAATATAGGCAGTCGTGAAGCCCAATCCGGTCAGCATCCCCGCAATCGCCCCTTCTTTTGTCGTGCGCTTGCTGAAGATACCGAGAATGATCACCGGGAAAAAACTGCTGGCAGCCAGTCCGAAGGCGAAAGCAACCACCTGAGCCACAAAACCGGGCGGATTGATACCGAAATAACCAGCCAGGATAACCGCACCACCGGCTGCGAATCTTGCCCACCTGAGTTCCTGTTTTTCGGACATGTTGGGATTAAGAATGCATTTCCCAAGATCATGCGACATGGAAGAAGAAATGACCAACAGTAAACCTGCGGCGGTTGACAAGGCAGCAGCGAGCCCGCCGGCAGCCACCAAGGCCACCACCCAAGCGGGCAGGTTTGCGATTTCCGGGTTGGCAAGCACCATGATGTCACGATCCACATAAAGTTCGTTGGCGCCATCGCTGATGGTGTTGGTCAGCAACGGTTCCTGGAAGGAACCCAGGACTGGAGAACCATCTTCATTTTTTTGCAACTCGGGTTTCCCATCAAAAGCGATGCCGTTGTGATACTGAATTTTACCATCTCCATTCTTGTCCACCCAGGCGATCAACCCCGTCCGCTCCCAGCTTTTGAACCACTGAGGACGTTGTTCGTAGGTTTTCTCATGGAGTGTTTGGATCAGGTTCACACGCGCAAAAGTCGCAATGGCCGGTGCGGTGGTGTAGAGGATGCCGATGAAAAGCAATGCCCAAAAGGCGCTCCAGCGTGCAGCATGAACATTTTTAACCGTATAAAACCGGATAATGACATGAGGCAGACCGGCGGTGCCCACCATCAAAGCCAGTGTGACCGCGAACATATCAATCATGGACTTGTGCCCGGGCACAAAGGAAGCCGTGTATTCCGGAAACCCCAAATCCTGATGGATCTGATCGATGGCTTCCAGCAGGTAGATTCCAGCATTTTCACCTCCGGTTATCTTTGCCCCGAATCCAATCTGCGGAATCCAGTGGCCGGTCATCACGTGTGAAATCGCGATGGCGGGAATCAGATAGGCAATGATCAAAACCACATACTGCGCCACCTGAGTGTAGGTGATCCCTTTCATGCCTCCCAGGGTTGCATAGATGAACACCAGAACCATTCCGATGATCACACCTGTATTGATGTCCACTTCCAGAAAACGGGAAAACACCACCCCGACTCCGCGCATTTGACCGGCAACATAGGTAAATGACACGAAGATCGCACAAAGCACCGCCACCAGTCGTGCTACGGAGGAATAGTAACGATCCCCGACAAAGTCAGGCACCGTGTATTTCCCGAACTTGCGCAGATATGGCGCAAGCAAAAGAGCCAACAACACATATCCACCAGTCCAACCGATCAAATAAACCGAACCGGTGTATCCAGTGAACGAGATGATACCCGCCATTGAAATAAACGACGCGGCACTCATCCAGTCCGCTCCGGTAGCCATGCCGTTGAAAATGGCCGGCACCCCGTGCCCCGCAACGTAAAACCCCGAGGTGCTTCGAACGCGAGTAACGAACGCAATACCGATATACAAGGCAAAGGAAATGCCAACGATGAGATAAGTCCAGGCTTGGATGTCCATGAAGTGAAAAAAGGTGTCCTGAGAAGTTTAAACGAATGTGTGTTGCGAATTAATGTTCGGCTGGAGGTGGCAGATCCTTTTCTTTGATACCCGCTTCCTTGAGAAATTTCACATCCAATCGTTTCATGATAAGCACGTAAGCAAAAATAACGAAAATGAAGGCAATGGTGGTCCCCTGCTGTGCCATCCAGAACCCGAGGGGAAAGCCTCCGATTTTCATCCGGTTCAGTTGGTCCACCGCAAAAATGCTCAGGACACACCCAAACAAAAACCATATGCCCATAAGGATCAGCACAACCGTGATGTTGGCATTCCAATAAGCCTTCTTCGCCGCATGCAGGGCGGATTGTTCATTGTTACTTTGATTCATGACGGAACGAGTCAAGGGATAACAAGTTGAGAACTCTTTGGCAATGTTTTGAATGGCCAATCCCTCATCAGCCGCGCATCAGGAGCGACATAATTTAGCAAAGCAGAACGCTCAAGGCCATGTCATCACGCGAAGATGGTGGGAGTTAAAAGACAATCAACCTGTTATGCCAGAGAAAGTCATGCAGAAACATCAGCCCGCATGATGCAGTCCATTGTGAATAATAATTTGAAATTTCCGTCCATTTTCATTATTGTATTATCTTGAACTAGGCGCGTGAAAGTGGCTTGAAGGGTGAGATGCGTCTCTAAGGGTTAGAAGTATCCAATGGAAAGACGTCAATTTATACAAAAAGCAGGATTGTTGCTCGGGAGTCTGTGGACTTTCGACAGCATGGCAGCCCCCACGACATACAAAGTTCTCCGCGGGGACACGCTTTCCGGTATTGCCAACAAATTTGACACCTCTGTCAGCAACCTGAAACGCATCAACAGGTTGAAATCCGACCGAATCCTGGCAGGCCAGTCCTTGAAAATTCGTGAGACCATAAAGTCAGCTTTGCCTGCCGCCGCCGCCCAAGAAATAGACGGTGTCCCAATCATTAAGAACAAATGGGTCCATATTGTGGTGCATCACAGCGCCACCCCGCAAGGAGGAGCGAAGAGCTTTCACAATACCCACCTTCGTCGGGGCATGCAAAATGGTTTAGCCTATCACTTTGTCATTGGAAACGGTACGCAGTCAGGCGATGGAGAAATTGAAGTGGGCCCCCGATGGGAAAAGCAACAAGATGGCGGACATGTCGCCAATGCCTGGTTTAACGCCAACTCGATTGGAATTTGCCTGGTAGGCAATTTTCAACAACACTGGCCATCACCCAAACAAATGGACAGTCTCCACCGCCTGTTGTCGCACCTGAAATCAAGTGATCAGATACAAGCCAATCTGAGGCTTTTCGGACACAAGGAAGTCAAAGGTGCGCAGACACTTTGTCCGGGAAAGAATCTGAACTTAAATGTGTTGCACAAGAATTTCAACTTAATGGCCGGCTGATTCAGCCAAGGCCTTGATTT
>JAQCFT010000374.1 GCA_027619545.1 Verrucomicrobiota bacterium
TTGGTTATGAAAATTGGAGTTGTCGGCTGCGGAGCTCTGGGAAGTTATTATGGAGGCCTGCTGTGCAGGAACGGCCACGATGTGCATTTTCTCCTTCGATCCGATTATCAACACGTAACAACCCACGGCGTCTCCGTTGAAAGCCCAAAGGGAAATTTCACCTTCACCCCTCACACACACCAAAAGGCTTCAGAGATCGGCCCATGCAACTTGGTGATCATCGGACTGAAAACAACCGCGAACCACCTGTTTCCTACTCTCCTTCCCCCTCTAATCGGCACAGACACCATCGTGCTGACCCTCCAAAACGGACTCGGAAATGAAGAGGCACTCACTCAATGCGTCCACCCTGACCAAATCCTGGGAGGCCTTTGTTTCGTTTGCCTGAACCGTATACGCCCCGGCCTCATCCGGCATATGGATCATGGACTGATTGTGATGGGAGAATGGACCGGACCCGCCAGGCAGAAAACCTTGGATCTGGTCGATGGTTTTAACCAAGCCGGTATCCCCTGCAAATCCACCGACCACCTCATGCAAGCTCACTGGGAAAAATTAATGTGGAATATACCCTTCAATGGCCTGGGTGTGGCGGGACATTTGGGTCATGGCGGTTTCGAATCAGATATACCTTTATTGGAAACCATACCATCCGAACAATGCCTGGATGCCAACGCCCTCCTCGACGATCCCGTATGGGAAACTCGCGTTCGGTGCCTGATGAAGGAAGTGCGAACCGCCGCCGGAAAGTTGGGGCATCCAATAGACGAAGGATTCGCAGACCAGCTTGTCGCCCGCACACGTACCATGGGACCTTACAAAGCTTCCACATTGATCGATTATGAAAGAGGTTACCCCTTGGAGATGGACAGCCTGTTTCGCGAACCGCTTCGACAAGCGAAAGCAGCCGCCTTTCCAACTCCACTTCTCGAACGAATGGTCCTGATTCTGGAAGAATTACAGAGGCGTCAGGACAAACGCGACTTGTCAACTTGAGCACCAATCCGTATCACATCCCCATGAGCATACGCGTTCGATTTGCCCCGAGCCCGACCGGATACCTCCATATCGGAGGCGCCCGCACGGCATTGTTTAACTGGTTATACGCCCGGCACACCGGCGGAACATTCGTTTTACGCATCGAAGACACCGACGATGCACGTAATACCCAGGAGGCAGTGGACGTCATCCTTTCCAGCATGCGATGGTTGGGACTGGATTGGGATGAAGGCCCAACAACAGGCGACGCATCCGCAGCACCGAAGGGGGATCTCGGCCCGTATTTCCAATCACAACGTCGGGATATTTATCAATCCCACATCGACAAACTATTGGCAGCCGACAAAGCATATGAACAGGACGGTGCCATCAAATTCCGCATGACCCGCGAACCTGTTATCATACCGGACATGGTCTGCGGGGATGTCAACCGCAAGCTCACCGCCCGGGAAGAAGCCGATCCGGATTTCGTCATTGTGCGATCCGATGGCAAACCTGTTTTCCATCTCGTCAACGTCATCGACGATCTGGAGATGGGCATCACCCATGTGATACGCGGGGAAGATCACCTGTCCAACACCTCCAAACACATCCAGCTTTTCAAAGCGCTCGGAGCAGAATGTCCGAAATACGCGCACATCCCCCTCATCCTGAACGGCGACGGATCCAAAATGAGCAAACGGGACCGTGGCGCATCCATGACCACCTATATGGAAGAAGGATTTGTTCCGGAAGCGGTGATCAACTACTTGTGCCTGCTAGGTTGGTCGCCCAAGGATGACCGGCAGAAAATGAATCTTCAGGAAGTAATTGATATCTTCGACCTGCCCCAGATCCTGCGACACAACGCCCGCTTCGACATGGACAAGCTCGTTTCCCTGAATGGACAGTATCTGGCTGAACTCGATTCCGAAACATATCGAACCCTGGCGGAGAACTCCCTAAAGCAGTCTGGCATCACGTTGGAATCCTTCCCGACAGAATATGTTCAGGCAGCCATTGACTCGACCGCAGGCAAACTCAAGCAAGTATCGGAAATCAAGGATTACGCCGTCTTTTATTTTCAGAACCCCGAAGAAGTCGAATGGGATGCCGAAGCCAGCGCCAAATTACTGGTGATGGAAAACCACGCTCCAATCTCGGCTTTGAGGGATGCCTTTGACGCACTGGAACCGTTCAATGCGGAAAGCGTGCAAGGAGCCTTCAAATCCACAGCCAAAGAACTCGGGGTGAAAGTCGGGGCATTGGTCAATCCCGTTCGACTTGCCTGCACCGGAAAAACCACGGGGCCGAGTCTCTATCATTTGATAGAAATCCTGGGCAAGGATCGAGTGATCGGAGATATAAACAAAGCACTCGACCGAATGCAGGGAAACGCTTAATTCTATTGAAGAATCCAAGAGTCACGCCCACACCTATGAAAGCACTCAGAGTTTACGAATACAAAAATTGTGGCACCTGTCGTAAAGCATTGAAGTATCTGGACGAACAAGGCGTCACCTACGAGCGCATCGCCATCCGGGAACAACCACCGACCATCGCGGAACTGAAGAAGATGCTTAAAGCTTTGAACGGTGAACTCAAACGCATGTTCAACACCTCGGGCGGAGACTATAAATCCATGAACATGAAAGATCGCCTCCCCACCTTGACCGATGCCGAAGCTCTGGAACTGCTGGCCGCCAACGGCAATCTCATCAAACGTCCCTTTGTCATTAAGGAGAACGATGGATTGATCGGATTCAAGGAAAACGAATGGGATGCCTTTCTGGAACGTCAAAGCTGATTCTATCGAAAACATATGAAATACATTTCCCGCATCCATCATTTGCTGGTCGCCGCAGCCATCACGCTTGCCACTCAACTACCTTACAACGCACTCGCCGAAGATTACCTTTGGCCGGAATTCAGAGGCCCCGGCAAGCAAGGCCACGCATCCGCCAGGAATGTTCCGACAGAGTGGAGCAACACCAAGAACCTGGACTGGAAAATCAAAACCGGCCTGGGCGGATGGGCATCTCCCGTTGTTTCCCATGAGAACATCATCCTGGCAGGTTCCAAAGAAGAAGGCGACCAACTGACACTTCATGTCGCCTCATTCAAACTCAGCGATGGATCATTGAATTGGGAAAAGCAGATATTTGCGCCCTCAGCGGATATCGTCAAACAACGCCATTCCAAAAACAGCCACGCAAGCTGCACTCCAATACTTGCCGACGGGAAAATCTACGCCCACTTCGGTCATTTCGGAACCTGTGCGCTGGACCTGGAAACCGGAAACATCCTCTGGAAAAAGGTCATCGAATACAAACCGGTTCACGGAAACGGAGGTTCCCCCGCCCTGGTCGAGGGACTCCTTGTGTTCAGCGTGGACGGAAACAGCGACCCGGCTGTCTACGCCCTCAACGCCGACACAGGCGACATCGCATGGAAAACCCCCAGGCACTCCAGTGCTTCCAGGAAGTTTTCTTTTTCGACACCTCTGATTGTTGAGGTCAACGGTCAAAAACAAATCATCAGCCCGGGCAGCGGCATGGTGGGAGCTTACGCAGTCAAAGACGGAAACCTGATCTGGCAGGTCCAGTACGGGGAAGGTTACTCCGTCATCCCCCGTCCGATTCTCCATAATCAAAAACTTTTCATCGGCACGGGATACAACAAACCCAACTTGCTGGCCATCCGGCTCACCGAACAAACCGGTGACTTGACCGACACCCACATCGCATGGGAAACCGACAAGTCAGCCCCCCACACCCCGTCCATGATTGCCGTGAACGGCGGACTCTACTTCATTTCAGACAATGGCATCCTGACCTGTGCCGACCCGGACACCGGAGACGTGCACTGGAGCGAGCGAGTTCGGGGCAACTATAGCGCTTCCCCCGTTGCTGTGGACAACCATATCTACTTCATCAGCGAATCCGGGAAAGTCACCATCATAGAAGCCAATACCCAAGCCTACACAGTGGTCGCAGAAAACGACCTCGAAGAGCGCACACTGGCGTCACCTGCCGTATGGGATGACACTCTCCTCATAAGAACCCAGGAATACCTTTGGAAAATCACGAAGCATTGAAGGCCACTTAAAAAGCATTAAAAATCAAGAAGAACATTTAACTTGTCGCGTACTTCGTGAAGTGTCGACGAATGAATCCTTCCGACAAATTCAATTCTTCGAACATTCCAATCCAGATTGTTGATCTGATCAGATAAAACAACGCCAGCTATATCTCGGTGAGACACCCTCACTTCGAATGGATACCCTTTTTCCTTACTCGTAATCGGACAAATAAGCGCCAATCCAACCTTCTCATTGTAGGCTTTTGGCGACATTACCAGCACCAGCCTACGGCCCGCCTGTTCGTGCCCGGCTTAAGGTTGCATATCCAACCATGCGAGGTAAGCGGTGTACCGGCGACCTACTGGTCAAAGGCTTCCATCAGGGTAATAATCCCAAGCATGGATCAA
>JAQCFT010000375.1 GCA_027619545.1 Verrucomicrobiota bacterium
CAAAGCCTCCAAAGGGCCTTGTGCTACCATTACACCACCAGACAAGCCGGTGGGTACATTAACCATGAAACAGAAAGGCGCAACAAAATTTGTGCCTGAAACTCATAAAAATCTCCATTCAAACGATTCCACGAGCCTCCTTCCGTAACATTTTACCCGCAGCACGACTGTATGGATGCACTTTTTTGCAGGGTGCTCCCCCTTTCGAGAGCGGATACCCGGCATTGGCCCATGCAAAGATGGACCCTTCCAAATTAAACACTTCAGCGCCTACTGATCCCGAAAGACGGGCGGCAAGTTGCGAAGATCGATACCCGACAGAACAGTAAACAACCACCGTTGATGCGTTGCCGATGATGTTTCCAAACTCCCCGGCGCCCATGTTCGGATCGACCTGAACGGCTCCTGGCAAGTGACTGAACAAATATTCGTCCTTCGACCGGACATCGAGAAGCAAGGGATTGTTACGGTTCGCATCGCTGAACCAGTCAATCAAATCATCCGGATGGATTTGGGGAACATCCGGAAACCGGAATCTCACCGTTTTCTGTATCGCCTTCAGTGCAACGTTTCCGCCCCGATCAAACAAAAGTGAAAACATCGCAAACATCCCATAGAACCATGCAATAGCAAGGAAGGCTGATTTCCGAAAAGCTTTACTGACTCCCATATACAAAATGAGCTGAATTCTGTATCACCGACCACCAATAATCAACCGAACATCTCCCGGCTTGGCAACCTGCCCCGCGCCTTCCATAGGGTTAGATTCTTGTTGCTTAAATCACAAAACCTGATCTAATACCATCATTCCAATTGATGAAATGGCTGCGCAGGGCTGAGTGTAGATAACTGTATCCTTACAACAATTCACACACAAACCACGTTCTGCGGCCCCTGCCGGAGAGCCGGTCCAACCCATTGGGATAAATGAAAAGCAACAACATAAAAGGGACATATGAAAAGCACCGTTTTTTCTTCCTCAAACCGTTCATTATCTCATTGGAGATTCAATGCTTCGCTGCTCATCGGCTTACTGGCCTTGAGTCAAGTGCAGGGACAGGAAATCCTTTTTCAGGAAACATTCGAAACAGATGGAGATGGCTCCCGGTATACCATCGAAGGCGGTGATGTATTCGAGGTGGATCGCATCCAATCTGAACTTGGAATCTTGGACCAACAAGGTCCCATCTATTGGTCGCGAAACACCGACGTTTCTTTTGTCGGAGTCCCCGCCCCCACCCCCGAAAAACGAGGCATTCTGGCTTACCACCACACCATCGCCGCAGATGATGTCACGGAGGATTTTCTTTCCTTTTTTGATGGCATTGTTGATTGGATGACCGGAGGCAAAAGCAACGCCACCATACTTTTCTCCCCCCCTCCTGCTGGCGATGGGGATTTCGTTCTGGTAGAGCGATTGGAATCCAAAGGGCACACCGTTCTGGAAGATGACGAAGGAGGGGATTTGCCCAGTCCATCCGAGATTGACGCTGTGATAAAAAGCAGCAGTGGTGGAACGAACCCGAGCAGATTTGCGATCTACGAAGTGCCCTTATTGACCTTCGGGGCACCGGACCACGATGACATGCTGGTATCCAGTATCGGCCAAACCATCACCACTGATATTGGCCCTGTGACCTTCCATAACACCGGCCATCCAACGGCCGGTGACATGACTGGGGAAAAAACATTTATCAACAACTCCAACCAGTTTGATTTGGCCGGCGAAATCTTTCCCGGCAATGCCACGGTAGTCGCCAGCTTTACGCGAACCATTGCGGCGAGTGTGGACAGCATTGAGGAGGCACAACAAGTCATCAATGGTGAGATCAAAAACCGGAAATCCACCGGCACCCTACCGGAAGCCGATATCGTGGCTGCCGGTAACGCGGCAAGCGGCGGTATATTCAGTGGCGATTTTGCGGCTCCCGGAAATCCTGCCGGTGGATTCGTCACAGTCGCTAAAGGACAAATACGGATCGGATCGGCCGACACCATCTCCGTTGCTCTGGGAGCGGATGATGGCGGTTACGTTCGCATTGATCTGGATGGCAACGGTATTTCGGCAGATGATCAGGTGCTGACTTTGGACGGAACGGGAGCGTTCCGTTATACAACAGCGGATGTTGATTTCCCGGCGGGGACTTTTGATTTCGAATGGGTGGCTTACAACTCCAGTGGAGCTTTTGGCAGCGAGTTTCTGACCGCTTTTTCCGCTGGTGGAGGCACTCCGACCACCATCGATGATTTCGAATGGGAACCGGTCAGCGATATCAGTGGCGCCATCACATTGGTGGGCGACATTGATGTCACCACCTACGCGATGGATGTTCCTCCCGAACAGGAAACAGTGCCTTTCTTCATCGCACTGGAAGCTCCGGAAGATGGGGGTTCGGTGTTTGGCGGCGGACCGTTTGCCGGATTTGAGGGGAACGCCTTCTTTGCCGGATCAGGATTGAACAAATTCGATGCGGGTGTTTTGCCCAAAACCATCACTTGGAACGCCCCCATCAACGTAGCAGGCAAGGAAAACCTGAACCTTACGATTGCTGCAGCGGCCACCTTTCTGGATTTCGAAACATCCGATTTCCTGAGGGTATACATTGACGACGGAAACCCCTTGATCGATTTCACAGCTCCAAGTGGAAACGACAAATACTTCAATGATCAGGGCACCAATGGAGAAAACCCTACGAGATTGAACCTCAACTTTCAGGACATCACCTATCCGATTCCTGCGGGCACCTCCACCATTAATCTTAGGATTGAATCCACCACCACCTGGTGGAACGAAATAGTTGGAATCGACAACATCCGCATCACATCAGGTGAACTGCAAACTGTCGAGCCTACCGTCAGCATCGCCCGTGAGGGGGATAATATCGTGGTAAGCTGGACCGGCACTCTACAATCTGCGGCAGACATCAACGGACCTTGGGTGGATGTTGCGGACGACACCAACAGCCCAATTGTCATTGCACCTGACGACCAGTTGCCCATGCAATTTGGCCGGGCCGTGGCACCCTGACCATCATTGAATCAGATTTTCTTGTCGAAAGACAGGATTTGGCGGGTCTCGGGAAACAAATGTAACCGTGTGTGTTTTCCCGGGGCCCGTTGTTTTTTGACATCAATTTGCTTGCCTGCGCATGGTCATCGGAGGCTTAATTGGGAATCGGAGAACGAAGCAAAAGTTGAACAAAAACTGGTTTCTTAAGAATACGCACAACGAAAAGCCATGAAAATCACAGACGCACTATTGGCCGAACACACGGTTTTTCACAGCCTCTTTGAAGTGGTCGAAAAGCAGCTCGACCAAGCCCCATCCATCGAACGCATTCGCCAGCTGGCGGAGATCCTGCTCCACCTGCTCGAAAAACATGGCCAGGCCGAGCACGATCTGCTGGTTCCACCCATTGAACCGTTTTTGCATGAAATCGGGCATTTGGAAAATTTCCATAAGGAAGACGATATCATCATCGAAACACTTCAGAAAATCAGCGAATGCGAAGATGCCGAACTGGCCAAGCAAATCCTGACCAAAACCCTACGTCTGGCGAATGATCACTTTGACAAGGAAGAACGCTTTGTCTTCCCTCTTGCAGAAAAACACATCAGCGAGAAATCTCTGAATGAACTCGGCGACGCCTGGGCAAAAGGTAAGGAATTGTAGATTTGTAATGGTGAATTAACCATTCGGTAGTAAGTAGCCATGAGTGACGCGCCGGGGACAGCACTTTCTATCCCCTCTCCCCGAATTCACTATTTACCATCCACTATTATAAATTCCTATCTGGGAGCCAGTGTTTCGTCCAGCCCCAGAAGACTGAGTGCTACGCCGAAGGCTGGGAAGGTTTCCGGGGAAACTTTCATGTCCGGCTTTCCTAGTTCGATCAGTATGGTTTGTTGATCTGGTTTACCAAGGGACTCGTAGAACTCAAAACTGTGCATGAGTCGGGATTGCTCGCTGGCACTGGGAGCCCTAAGCAATATTCTTTCAAACAGATAATCAACCTGCGCACCTGCTCCCGAGCCAACCTTGTCGCTCGCCTGACGCCCCAATTCCGCAGCCGCTTCCAGCAAAGTGGGCGCATTCATCGCTGCGAGGGCCTGCAGGGGGGTGTTTGTATGGGCCCGACGAACAACACAAGATTCGCGGTCCGCAGCATCAAAGGTCTGGAGCAGTGGCGGAGCCACAGTGCGCTTGAAATAGGTATAGATGCTTCGTCGATATAAATCGGCTCCTTGACTTTCCGGATACTTCTTTCGACTCACGGCTTCCCACAGATCATCGGGCTGATAGGGATAAACCGGAGCCCCGCCCAGACGATCCACAACCAACCCGGACAGCATCAACATCTGATCCCTTACAAAATTTGCCGGCAACCGATTGCGTGGCCCCCTTCCCAACCGTTGGTTGTCCGGATAAGAAGTTCCATCCGGTGCTGCCGCAT
>JAQCFT010000376.1 GCA_027619545.1 Verrucomicrobiota bacterium
CGGGAGATTTCATAAATGCTGGAGATGCCCTTCCGGCGACGGTTTCGACTGAAAATGATGATTACGATCATTTCCAGGGCTCGAATGCGCTTACCGTGGAAAAACGGTTCAAACCGTGGTGGCTTGCCAGTGGCGGATATTATTATTCCCATCTGAGTGGGGACGTGAATTTGTCAC
The DNA here is from genome assembly GCA_027619545.1 of Verrucomicrobiota bacterium. Classification (GTDB taxonomy): domain Bacteria; phylum Verrucomicrobiota; class Verrucomicrobiia; order Limisphaerales; family AAA164-E04; genus AAA164-E04. The sequence goes on from JAQCFT010000376.1 coordinate 178, forward strand.
TTGGTAATTTTGATCCTGGCAATCCTGCGGCGGCCGGCCTGCCGTTTGATTCCCGGGGCATTGAGTTGAGTTCCGAATCCCACATCGTCAATTTGAACAGTCTTTTGGGTCCATGGAAACAATGGACCGCCTACGGAGGCGTTCAGACGGAATGGACCCGTCGCAAGGGGACAGGAAACACCACTTTCTTCGGAGTTCCCACGGCCCTGGGGAGCAATACCGATCGCTTTCAGGTGGAGGAAAACTTCGGCATACGCAACACGAGTCTGCCCAACACGATTATTTATACCGATGTGCGACTTCAGCAGGAGTCCATTGGCCAGTCAGAAAGTGGGCTTTTGAATGATGGATTTGATGCCCAGGATGATTTTATGCGTGATACCGACGCCACCGGTCGACATGCGCGATGGGATTTGGGGACGACCATCTCCCCGTGGGACAAATGGACTTTTCAACCAAGCTACGGGTATAAACGACGGCATCATGATTTCAAACATCTGCTGGACACGGATCGCGGCTTTGAACCGGGCAATGGTTATCCGGCGGCCATACAGGATCGTGAAACGGAGGGGCAGGATTGGGGATTGCAAGTGGGATGGAAACCAACCCGTTGGCTCAAAACCACCTTGGCTTATGAAGGGGAGAAAACCGATTATCGAACCAGAATCGGAGCACTTTCACTCTTTGGAACCCCCTATCCGGCCGGTTCCAGTCTGGCAGGGAACTACGATAGCCGCACTTATCGGTTAACGACGACCTTAAGTCCGGCACAACGGTGGTTCTGGACCGGGAGCGCGGGATATACCGATATGCGGATTGTCAGCGGCATGAACGACAACACCACCATCGCCCCGTATGATGGCGATTTGCTCCATCTGTTCACCTCCTGGACATTTCTGTATAGTGAAACATCCACTCTTCAGACCAGTTATACGTTCAATCATGCGGACTATGGACAAACACTACCACTCGGACTCCCCATGGGATCTGAATTTGACCAGCACACCTGGAGAATCGAATGGCAAAAGCGGCTGACTGCTTCGGACACTCTGGGATTGCAATATGCTTTTTTCAGGTATCGTGATGAGTTGGCCGGAGGTTTTCTGGATTACGATGCCCACGGGGTGTTCATTACCTGGAGGAAGGTATTTCAATAGTCTTGGCAAACGGATATTGGAAATTATGATAGCATTGCATGTGTCCTAAGAATGAATACTACCAAACCCTTTAAGATCGCCCTTTTTGGCCTTGGCCGCGCAGGACGTTTCCATCTCCAGAGCATCCGCCAGTTGCCCCAGATTCAGTTGGGCTGGGTGGTGGACGTGGACGAGAAACGAGCGCGTGAGGTTGGTGAACAGTTTGCTTGTCGCCATGGCGGGACCATTGGTCCTGCTTTGGAGGATGACTCGATTGATGCCGTGATCGTGGCAACACCCACCGGAGATCATTACGAGCAAATCATGGCTTCCCTGAAGGCTGGCAAATCAGTATTCACCGAAAAGCCACTGGGAAATGGTCTATCCGAAATCTCCGAGTGTTATGAAGCATCGCGCCAGGCAAGACAGGCATTATTAGTCGGGTTCAACCGTCGTTTTGATCCATCTTTTTCAGATTTGGCCAATCAAGTGAAACGGGGGCAGATCGGGGCTCCGCAACTGGTTCGACTGACTTCCCGGGACTCTCCCTTGCCGACGATGGATTATATCCGCACATCACACGGTATTTTCCACGACTGCATTGTACATGATCTGGATATGCTGCGATTCATCACCGGGCAGGATCCGGTGGAAGTCTACGCTATCGGAAGTAATTTCGTGGACGGAATCCGCGCGCTCAATGACCTGGACAATGTCCTTGTCAGCTTGAAGTATGCCAGTGGCTTGCTTGCGAGTATTGATGTGAATCGATTTGCATCCTACGGATACGACCAACGCATCGAGGCGTTTGGAAGCAAGGGCATGTTACAGGCGGAAAACAGATCGCCGCGTTCCACCGTGCTGTCTTCACATGAGGGGATTGTGAGACCGACCATCGAATTCTCATTTCCCACACGGTATCGGGAAGCATATGTTGAGGAGCTGCGTGTCTTTTATGAATGTGTGACTTCGGGAACTTCCCTTCCGATATCGGAGTCTGACGTCGTGATGAGTCATAAGCTCTGTGACATGGCGGAACAATCGTATCGCGAAGGCAGACCAGTAGAGGTCGGCGTTTAAAAAGCGGCTAGTCAAATCAAACTGTTTCGCCTTTTCACTTTACCTCCTCAAAGTGCAGCGTTAAGGTCCGCGCCATGTCGCAGGGAATGGTTCCGGAACAGGATCCACGCCAGGAAATCGCCTCTGATGCCCCAAGCCCACTTGAAGCATCGGAAGGGAACCGTGTGTCCATGCCACGATTAACCGCCGGGCAGGTCTGGGCGGCTCCGATGCCATTGAACCGACAGGCTCTCACCAAATGGCTTAGTAAAGCGGCTCTATCGCTGGTTGCCCGCAAGGTTGTATCGGTCAAAGGCATGGAAAACATTGCCCCCTCAATGGACCCCTTCATCATAGCCCTCAACCACAGCCAGAAACTGGAAGCTATCTACATACCTGCCCTGCTTCATTTCATTCGCAAGGGTAAATTGATCCACTTTTTGGCTGACTGGAATTTTTGTCTGGTTCCTGGAATTTGGCTGTTTTATCATTTTGGGGAAGTCATCACCGTGGCCCGCAAACCAGCCAGGCCGCGGTTTTTAAACGTGTTCAAACCATTGTTCATCAAAGGTCAGGGCCCGTTCGATCAAGCCATCGAAGCCCTGCAATCAGGACGCTCTATCGGCATTTTCCCCGAAGGAACGACCAACCGCAGACCGGATGTCCTGCTGAAGGGCTATTCTGGTGCTGCGCAGTTGTCGTTGCAATTGGGCATCCCGGTGGTGCCTGCAGGCATTTCCTTTCCGCAACACAACAACCAAGACCCGATTCCGGAAGGTATCCCCTTTTCTGTCGAGTTTGGCAAACCGCTCGTGCCCACGCCGGAAGGCGGAAAACCTTCTTTGAAGAAGGTGCGTGACTGGCACGTCGAAATTATGTCATCAATTTCCCGGTTATCCGGGAAGACCTGGAATCGTCATCAACGCAAAAAATGAGTTTATCGCTTTCAAACAAAGTCAATGTGATCAAGGTCCAAAGCGCCGAGGACCGAGATAGAGCCGTTCAAGTGCTGAAGAGCACTTACGATCAGGAGAAGAAATGGATCTATGACGCGGACAAATTCTTCCCGATCGAGGATCTGGAGCGAGATGATGTTTCCTGGTTTGTCAGTCAGGTGGAAGACTTGCCTGTTGGCGTGTTGCGGGTGATGTACAATCCTCCTTTGGAACTTTACAAGGAATACGGGTTCCAAAAGCTGGAAAGCGGTCTGGATGTGGAAGAATTCGTCAAAAACAACCGGATCGCTGAAATCGGGCGTTTTGCTGTCTTACCGGACTACCGAAAATACATCGTGGTGGTGGCGGCTTTGATGCGCGCAGCGAGCCAGGAAACGGTGGAGCGTGACTATTCCCACTACGTGACCGACATCTTTGAAGGTGAAAAACACAGTCCCTATGAATTCCACACCCGCGTGATGGGGTTCAAACCGGTTGCCACGCACGATGTCGGCGAGTTGAATTGCCCCAACCGGCGAATCACCATGGTGCTGGACATTCACGAAGCTTACAACCGCATCAGGACCAAACAAAAATGGATCTTCCGCTTCCTCACCAAAGGTTGGGATGAGGATCTGCACGCGAAGCTGCTGGACAAAGATTAACGTCCGAACTGCAGGGAAACGGGTTTACCTCGAACCTTAAGTTGGCTTCTCAATATAAACCCGTTGGGAGTTTTTGTGTAGGCAAAGGAACTCTCACTGTGCGGGTCTTTGATAACGTCCAGAGCATCTTCCCCCTTCAACAAGACCTGCACACCTGCCACCAGCAGTTCATGGTTTATATCGAGTAGTTGCATTTGATTCCGCATATTGCTGAGCATGGGTAGCGTGTGGTTCACTAATGGATCACTGGGGTATTTTTTGGAGATCATTTCCTCCTGCTTTGCTTGATCTTCCATGGGCAGTTTCATGAGATCGGCCCAGTCTTCGTAACAATTCTGCATGGCCTGAGTGGTTTTCTCAGGGTAGATTTCTTTCTGTTGATGCATCAGTTTTGTGACATAAGCCCGTTCATTGAGGAACACCTCTGAGGGAGTTGAGCTACCTGGTAACTGGCTCAATTTTTCCGAAAAAT
>JAQCFT010000377.1 GCA_027619545.1 Verrucomicrobiota bacterium
GAGAATGAGTGGATATCTCGTGGGGTTTCACCTTGGCGCCGGGTCGTTTCAGAGGTTCATAACGCGCACGAAGCCGTTCCCCAAGTTGAGTAGCGATCTTGGGGGAACGGCCGTTTGGCGTCGTGCGGTTATTTTGACAGAATAGATTCAAATCATCGTTTTCTTATTCGGGCAACGGTGTGGGAACAGGTGTCGGATCAGTGGGCAGGGAGCCCATCCAGCCCCGCAACATATCCACCAGTTCCATCATGGACTCAGGAGGCCTTCCGAACTCAAAAGTCACCTTGTATTCGTTATTGCCCTGAGTGATGGATACCCACTCTGCTCCACCGTCGGCACAATCCGGACAACCAATGACTTCTTTGTAACTTTCTATCTCAGAAGTCTCGGCCAACTGCAGCAGATGTTCCCACTCATCCTGACTGATTTCCATGGATTCCTTGATGAACGGGTATTCATCCTGTCTGCTGCTTGCCGACAGGATGATGGTTTGATTTTCCGCGCTCAATTCCCTGGTGCAATATCCGAAACAAAAACCGAAACTGCTTCCATATCCGATACGAGTCACATCGCTGGGCTCTACAACAACGCCGTAACGATCAAGTGTTTTCAGCAGAGCATCACGCAAGGTGGACATTTCATCCTGCCAGGCAGGTATTCGGAAGGTTTGCCCTACCGCATTGATCTCAATCCATTCGGTGCCGGGACAATCCAGGCAAATGGCCAATTCCTGCGCAGCCAGTGTCTGCACGACGCGCCAATCAACCAGGCCGGTCACGGATTCCCACTCCCCCTTGGTCGTTCGTTCGGAATGGTTCCGGGGACGTACTTGCCCTTTTGGATCGCTCAGATACCAATTGATATTGCGCACATTCATGTTCAGCTCTCGTCGACACAAACCTTCACAATCCTCTTCCACACGCACATAACGAATGGAATTCACCGTGGGTTCCGGAGCTTCATATTGATTTCTCATCTTACGCATCAAATCGATCAGAGGCTGGATGGATTCTATTTCGGCTCCAAATTCAAAGGTGACACGATGCTTCCTTCCGGAAACAGCCACTTCTATCCACTCGGCACCCCCGTCGGCACAGTCGGGACAACCCATGGTTTCAGGAAGTTGAGAAAAAGTATCCCAATCGACGGCCTTCAACAGATCATTCCATCCTGTCCCTCCATAGGTGTATTGTCTGTAAGGAGGATAGGACCCATCTCTTGCAACAGCCACGAAGGCGGTGCGGTTGGGTTCCACATAGATGGAATTGTCACAATACCCCAGGCACTCACCAAATGTGGACCCTCCGGCCACTCTGACAACGGGGGCCTGGATTTCATGAGGAGAAAGTCTGTCGGCCCCATAATCAAAGGCGGGGATCCAAAGATGGTTTTCATCGTCTATCAGCGTTCCGGGCAGGTTGAATCCATAACAACCAAAGGGCTGATACAAACTCGTCAATGCCATGGACCCGTCGCTGGACAGATCAAACTTCCAGACGTCCTGACCTTGTCGCAACAGCAGTGAATCACCTGTCAGATGAAATTCATAGGCGGCAAATGGAAGTGACCAGACATCCCCAACCTGTTCGAACTTTCCGGATTGGTTCACCATCCAGTTGCTGATGGTGTAAAGCTCAGGGATGGGATTTGCCTGGCTGGTTGATTCATCCAAACGCACCTGACCTGCAATCACCAGCCCATCACGTGTCACCGTAGCAATGTGTGGCCACTGGTCGGAAAATGGAATCGAATCGACCAGATGAGCCCCGACACCATCGTAGGCCAGGGCGTCCAGCCATTCACGATGGTCGGTTGCCAATGTTTCCGAATCATAGTGAACACCCTGGGTTATCAGGACACTGCCGTCATGAGAGATGCCCTGAAGGGTTCCAGAAAGACTGATGGCCGGTCTCGGTGTTGGATGAACCGGATCCACATAATCAATCACAGACAAGAAATACTTCTGAACCCAGCGATTCACCGGCACTGGATTGGTATTGCTGTCTGGCAACCATTCTTCGTATTCGTTTTTTTGGTAACTGACGTAGATTTTACCACCGGCAGAAAATGCGTCGGAAAAATTCCAGACTTCGTCAACATCCAGATCGAAGAACGACAGAAACTTGACTTCTGCAGCGGTATCAAATGCGATGAACTTGGCTCCGGATGACATGGGCCAGGGAGCGATGTCGGCGATCAATGCATCCTCAATAAAAGGCCCACCCCATCTCCAGAACCAATATTCCTGTGAGGACTGCCAGACGAGCGTGTGGCTATTGATCCATAAAGGATTCATATCTGTTCCCACGACAGGTTCCTCCAATTCCACTGTTTCCTCGCTCAAAATGTTCATTTCAGGCAATTGACTCAAATCTACAGCTTTGGTGGTAAATGTGTATACCATCGAAGCAATATCCTTTTTTTCCGCAACCGGCACAGGAATCCCCTGATTGGATGATTGTGCCAAATAAAGGACGTCCCCTTGTATGACCGACCCCACCACGGGTTGATCACCTAAATCCAGAGTGCTCAGTATTTGGAAATCGGAATCGGTTTTTCCTACGCGCAGTGCGGATTTTGTAGCGTTCCACGCCGAAGAATCAGCCAATTGAAGCACATAGTCCCCATGAGCAAACACGTGATCCACACGCCAGGAAAGCACCAACTCTGAAAGCAGATCCAGGTTATCACGATCACCGGCATCCACTGACAATAAACTTTTGCCAGAAAGAGACAGGATGACATCATCTTTCAGTGTTGAGCGTCTGGGGGCAACCTCGTGCTGGATGATACCGCGTTTGTTCAGTTCGTCTCCGTCCAACTCAATGAGCTGAACTCCCGTAGTTGATTGGCTCTCTTCATACGATTGAAAAGGAACCATAATCAAGCCGGCATCCGGTATCCAGCCAAACGCCTTTTCATCCGAATTCGCTTCACTCCAGCTGTGGTTGGTTCCAATGGGGACGCGGCTCAACAGGCCGGGATTGGCCGGATCCGCGACATCAAACAAGGAAACCGCCACACGCCATCCATCCACGTTGTCGATACCGATGCTGAGCAATCGATCGCCCAAAGGCTGAATGTAGGTCGACCAACCTGGAACTTCGAGTTCACCGGCAATAGTTGGATTGCGAGGGTCGGACAAGTCGACCACCCAAAGTGGGTCTATTTGGAAAAATGTCACGATGTAAGCTTTGTCGCCATCAAAGCGAGTGGCATGTAGACGTTCGTTTTTGCCCAAGGTGACCGAACCCAATTTCTCTGGTTTCTCAGGATTGGTGAGATCAAATGTTTCCAATTCGGTCACAACCGGACGCCCCTGCAATTCGCTGATCACCCTCAGAACATCATTGTTCACATCGATCTTGAACTTGTCGATAATGCGCCCGGCTGGACGAATCACGCTGAGTTCCCTCATAGCGCCGTCGGGCTGGCTGATATCAATGATATTCAACGTCGAATTCCAACGCTCCGTGCTTCCATATCCGTTAGTGGATACAAATAACAAGTCCGAAGTTGCCTGTATCACATTTTGAAACCCTGGAACCCAGAAATTATCTTTTTCCACGGGCGCCATCGGATCGGAGAGGTCAAAAGATGTCACTTGTGATCCATATTCCCATATGGTTTCAGGTCCATTCTTTCCAGTGACAATTTGGTTGCGGTAAATTTGAGAGGTCACATAAAGCGCGCTCCCCACCAACCTGCTTTCCTGAATGTTTCCATCCAATGGAAGGTCGCTTATTTCAACAGGTGTTTCCCCTGTCACATCAACGATCACGAGTCGACTTTCGGCTCCGTTTCCCCAGTAGGAACAACTGTTGCGGGCCAGCAGGACGGCGTATGCGGAGTCCAGCAGATACATTTGTTCACCCGCAGCAGGCAACTCCATTTCCCCCATGAGTCGGGGTGTTTTGGCATCGCTGATATCAATTACCTGTAATCCGCGATATTGATTGAAGAAATACATGCGATCACCATCGATGCGCCAGATATCGGATTCGACCACCTCGCGAGCACCGCCTCCATCACCCAACAAATCGTCTTGCGATTTTTCGGGTGCAGCCACGGGCGCATCAAAATCAACCTGACCATTTTCGGAACCCTCCGGGCCGGCAAAGTCCGAGGCCCCCAGGAAGGCGCTGGGTTCGAGAGGGGTCTCCCTCTCGGCGCGCAAACGAAGCAACTCGATTTCCTGGGACAAACTCAAATGAAACAAATATTCCCCTTCCTTTCCTTCCGGATAAATCACGGCCCGAGGTATCCAGGCCCCCTCGCCCACGCGGGCACGTCCTTCGAGATAAACTTGCTTGAACCCTGCCGGCACATATGCCCGCACGGTAAGCGCATCCTCCTCCATCTGGAAATCAAGGATTCTTGGTTGATCCTGCAAAGCATTTTGCGCCAAAACAGAGTGGCACGCCAACAACCAAAGCCCGCACAA
>JAQCFT010000378.1 GCA_027619545.1 Verrucomicrobiota bacterium
AATACTCGTCATAAACATCCGGGCGATCCCGATAAGCGGCATCGCGAGCTTCCGGAATAATGTCAGCTCCCACCAGGCGAGCCACACCGTGACGCTTTTTCAACACCTCACCCATCATTCCGTTTCCCGCCCCCAGATCCAGCACGCGCAGTTCTGTAATAGGCTCCCTCACTGTTTGTAGGGCGCTTTCCAACAGTTGAGCCACGGTTGTCGGAGAGGTGCACTTGAGGCGATCATAAAAAAGCTGCTCGTAGAGTCCCGGACGAAGGTAGATTTGATTGTAGTCATGGAACCGAATCGGCACTTTTTGATTGCCGGATTCAATAATGTGAAACACGACTTCGTCCTGATCCAGATTGTGTGCATCCATAGGTGGAAATTGGACGCGGTAACGTTGTTTGGAAGTTGGTTGCATGTATATGATCTGCTTCTTTTCTTTACTGATGATTTGATGTTGTCATTTGTTGGATGAAAATTTTTAACGATAAAGAACGGCTCCCGCCTGAGCAACTGTGCTCTCCTAGGCTGCAAGCTCAGATTCAGATGTAAAGGGAATTCCAAAATTTCCTTGGAAACGTGAGGAACTAATGGTCTTCAAAAACTCCCCGGATGCTTGAACTCCGTTAAGGCATGACGGTCTGGCAGGGGACTTTGAAATCAGGAAGAGGCAAGGTCGGATGAAGCCTGGTCGAAAGCAGGTTTTGGCCCTGGCTGCGGTAAGCGTTGCCCCCATAACCAACCTAACAATAGGAAAAATGGCCATGACAAGGCGGGGATGTATAGTCCAAATTCGATGGTGTTCTGGAATGCCAATGCAACAAGACCGATCCAAACCATTTCGTAAACGAGATTATTGGCGAGCGATTTTGGTCGCATGATCCAGAGAGATCCCCCAATCCATAACAGATACATGATCGCGGAAGGCCACCCCGCATCGGATGCTTGTTGCAGGTAATCGTTGTGAGTGAGTCGCGTCATTTCTGCGTCATCCGGCTTGACCTTGGCAAAGGCCCTCATGAAGGTGCCGGGACCGGAACCAAGCAGGGGGTGCTCGAAGCTGGTGTGCCACCCGGCCTTCCAATATTCGAATCGCGCTCCCACGCTGGTGGCGCCTTTTTCAAAGTAGGCCTGATATTTCCAGGCAAACGCGAAACTGCCACCAATGACCAGAGCCAGCACAAGCGCCGCTTTGACTCTTCTGGAAACTCTGGAGAGTAAAAACAACAGGCCGACCGACAACATCCCGATCAACCACCCCCCTTTGGAACCTGACCAGACCACACAAGCCACGGCCCAGACAGCCACCAGACCGGTGATCAGGGCTCGCGAAGGTTTCTGAAGCCGATGCGTCATCTGCCAGATGCAAACCAGGCTCAGAGGCAGCAATAACCAGATGGCAGCCGCCAGGGCATTGGGGTAACCGCCAAAGGTGCCAAAGACTCGGTTTTTTCCGATTTTCTCAAGGAAAGCCAGATCTCGCTCCAATTGAGATTCTTTTGCTCCCTGGGGGTTTAAAAGAGGAACCAGCCCCAGAGATTGTGCCGTCTGCTGCAGCATGTCTTCATCGGCACGAAGGCTTTGGAGCCACGCTTGATCTTCGATGGTTTTCTCCAAAAACGCTTGGGGATACACCTGGTTCCATGTCATCCCTGTGTCGAAATAGGGAGATTGAGGGATGGCTTGTTTCGTGGCTTCGAGTCCGCCGAACTTTTGTTCGGTGGCGGTCCACATCGCAAGGATTAAACCGAAAGTGGCCGGTCCTGCAACTCCTTTGAGGCGGGTGTTTTTGGAAAGCATGAAAAAACCGATGTAAAACAATCCGACCAGAACCATGAAGTGTGCGAGCACCATGTGCGTCAACTTTTGATCGATGGTGAAAAAGGCGGATGCGAACTGCCAAGCCAACCATGCCAGGGGCAGCCACAACCATTTGGGCATCGCTTTGACTCTGAAAGGAAGCATGCGAACCGCAGCCATGCCCAGAACGGCAAACATCATGTAAGCAGTCTGGATTGGCCAAGGGAAGAAGAACCATTGTATCCAACCCTGAGGCGATTCGATTTGATCCTGCAGGATGACGGGGGTGCCGAACTTGAGCAACCCGAACATCAGGAGAAGCCCTGAACACCACGCAAGCAACCTGAGCCGAACGTCCGCCACAGTCAGGGACGCAGATGACCTCAAGCTTGATTCCTTCTGGTTAAAGGAATCGGGGCTCGAAGATGTTTTTTTACCATTGCCGGATTTGCCGTTGGCCATGAGGGATCTAAAAATTTCAAAGATTCAGTTTCAGCAGGTGCACTTCCAAGGCCAGAGATTCCTGCACATTGGTGTGCAGTGCGCGCTGCAGTTTTTCCAGGAGGCGGATGTTTTCAAGCAAAGGCTTGGTTGCAACGCGTGAGGCTAATTCGGCGCTCCTGGCATGGAGATCCGGAAAGGTTAGAAAAGATGCGTCCGCGTGCATGGACAACATCCACACATCCCTCAACCACCATTCCAGCGCCGTAAAGAGTTCCGAACGTTTTCGGCGATATTCCGCCTCCACGGCGGCTTTCAATTCCAGATCCCGCTTCTCCAGCATTTTGGGGTCCACATCATCCGGTAAATCTGATAAAAATCTATCTCTTAAACTGTCTTCAATCGAGGATCTGGCCTCACTCAACTGCCCCATCAGTACGTCCAGTGCCTTGTATCGATCAAGCATGCCCGAATCCTTGCCGGTCAATTGTTGTGCGAAGGATTCCAGCCAGGCTTGGTGCTCAGATCGAAGGGTCGCCGTTTGTTCGCCCGGGAAATTCAGTCTCAAACATCGGCTGCGTATGGTGTCCAGAAGCCGGTCCGGCTGGGTGGAGAGCAGGATCATCAACGAATTGCCCGGAGGTTCTTCCAGCGTTTTGAGGAAAGCGTTTGCCGACTGCGGATTCATGCGGTCGGCATCCACGATGGTCCAGACCTTGTAACGGGCATCATTGGGCTTTAAATGCAGTGTATCCATCAATTGCCGCATCTGCTGGATGGTGATGATGCGCATTTTTGACTCAGGCCGTATCCACTGTACATCCCCATGGTGATTGGCTTCAATGCGTTCGCAGGAACTGCAATGATCACAACACTCGGCGACGATGGCAGACTCCCCCCCGTTTCTTGCTTCTGCTGCCTCGCAATTCATGACTTTTGCGAAAGCTCGAGAGGCTCTTTCCAACACTGTCCGATCCGCTCCGGTAAACAGGTAAGCATGACCTACCCGACCTCGTTCGATGCTTCGCTTCAAAATATCGAGCGTGGGAATCTGGGAAATCAATTCAGCAAAGGCCATGATGGGGGGGCGAAAAGCTTATTGAATGGGGATGGACTTAAGTTTTGATGATTCCAACCACCCCAAGTCACCATTGGAATTTTTGATCTGTTGCCACTGATTCTTGACTGCCATCAGCATCACTTCTTCACCCGCTTTCATCTCAACGAGCACTTTCGAATCGCTGAATGGACTGGCATGCAGTTCGGCCTTGTCTTGAACAATGACACCCGGGTGGTGGCTTTGAACCATCCAGCCAATCAGTCCAAGAAGGATCATTCCAGGTACAGTCAGCCAACCTGCAACGGATCTGATTGATTCTGTTTTTTCTGCGAGGCTGGCTCGATAAAATCCTACGGTTTTGAACAGGCAGAAGATCCACAATGGAGCCAGAGTCAAAGCGGCCCAGGCATTGAGCGGAATTTTTCGAATCCATTGATAAAGAGGGGATACAATACCTCCTGAAGGCAACCCGGCAGAGTCCCGTGCAAATCGGAGATTGGCGCTGATGTCGGGATCCAGCGGGTCCAGTGACTGTGCCATGAGGTAATGATACACCGACTGCCCGATATTACCCTGACGAAACCAGGCGTTGCCCAAATTGAAATGCACGGCAGCGGTTTGGGTGCCTGCGTCAAGAAGGGCCTGATATTGTTCGATGGATTGTTCGTATTGTCCCTGTTCGAAAAGCTTGTTGGCATTGTCGAATTGATTCTGGTCAGCCCGGACCATCCAGGACGCCAACAAACACATGCAAGACGCCAGCAGCGACAAACGAAAAACGAGGACGCTTTGGCGCCCCCTCATGTTCAGATGACTTGTGACTCCAATCATGGTTCTTAATCAAATGGTTTCCTGATACTGTTTTTTGATAAACGGATCAAACTGATGGGAAGAAGGGTAAAATTTCTTTAAGCTAAATGCAACCCGGCTGACGTGCTTTTGATGCATCTGCCACAGATTTTCCGACGAGATCAGGACTGCCTTGCAAAAAATGGTTCAATCAGGTCTCTTCACTGTTGTTCAGACTGGCGAATCACTCTTGCCAGTAGGGATCGAAATAGATGCGTTCCCCACGTCCTCGCTGAGCTTCATGAACCTTGTCGTTTTTCCAACCTTCGATGTGGCCATCCATGAAACCAACATT
>JAQCFT010000379.1 GCA_027619545.1 Verrucomicrobiota bacterium
CTGACAATGCAAATGAGCTAGGATCGATTTGCTGAAACTTTCAGATGTTGAAGCACAGCCTCAACTGGCATATCTTCGCCATTCTTGCGTTGGTGAACAGTTGTGAATTTCAAGGCGGGACAATCATTCATCAATAGAGGAGAGAGCAATTCCCGAAACCGTTTTTCATCAAAAACCGGATTGATATCAAGAGGAGACATTTTCAATAGTTCCTCCTCAGAATAGCCCGTCTGAAGAACAGCGCCTTTGTTGACGTAGGAAAAGATTAAAGTTTCCGGATGGAACATGAAAATGCCGTCCATCGTCCCATCCAGCAATGCGAAAGCCGGCCAATAATATCTTGCGAGAACATTCAATGTCACCAAATATTCTCCGTAGGAAACGTTGAAACGCTGAAAAGAGACTATGGATAAAGTAAGAATTGGTATCGTCGGCATGGGGAATATGGGGAAGTACCACGCGGATTACCTGCTAAAAGGTGAAGTGGCTCACGCCGAATTGGCGGCAGTGTGCAGCACCTCTCCTCATAAACTGGAAGCCTACAAGGACAAGGTGAAGGTTTTCAGCGATGGTGAGGCCATGATCAAGAGCGGAGAGATTGATGCCGTCCTGGTCGCCACACCCCATTATCAACATACTTCGCTGGGCATCTGCGCTATCGAGCATCAAGTTCACCTGATGGTGGAAAAGCCGATTTCCGCGCATAAGGCAGACGCAGAGAAACTGATCGCTGTGGCCGAAAAACATCCAGCGATTGTCTTCGGAGCCATGTTCCAACTCCGCACAGAACCTCGCTATCTGAAACTTAAAAAACTGATTCAGGATGGAGATCTGGGAGAAATTGTTCGCATAAATTGGATCATTACCGATTGGTACCGCACCGAAGCTTACTATGCTTCCGGGGGATGGCGCGCCACCTGGAAAGGAGAAGGCGGCGGCGTTCTGCTGAACCAATGCCTCCATCAACTCGACGCGCTCCAATGGCTGGTCGGCATGCCAAGCAAAGTCCGAAGCTTCGCTCAATTGGGACGCTTCCATAACATCGAAGTCGAAGATAATGTCACCGCATACCTGGAGTATCCCAACGGAGCAACAGGCGTCTTTATCTCATCGACAGGCGAAGCCCCCGGCTCGAATCGATTCGAAATCGCAGGCACACGCGGGAAGGTGATTCTGGAAAATGACCAGATCCAGTTCACTCGAAACGAAAACTGCATGCTGGAGCACAGTAAGCAATCCAAAATAGGCTTTTCGAAACCAGAAATATGGAACGTGGCCATTCCTTTCGGCAATGCCGTATTGCCACACGCGATCCTGATGCGAAATTTCATCAATGCCATTCGAGATGGAGAGCCTCTGATTGCTCCGGGTGCCGATGGGATTCATTCGGTCGAGTTGGCCAACGCCCTTCTCTATTCTTCCCTGATCGATCAAACCATCGACATGCCTATGGACGGCGCTGCTTTTGAAACGAAATTGAATCAGTTGATCCGGGAATCAACCTTCGAAAAGAAAGTGGTGGAAGTCTCGGATGAAGATTTCGCCAGCTCGTTTAATCGATGAAGTGTCATTCCTTTGATTCCAAGCAAGATTATACAGGCCAAGCACGCTATGGATTACATCAAGTCATCGCCGATTTGGATGGCTTAAATAAGCGATCGGCGCTTCCAATTTGGTAAGGCCACAAGTGAGTATCATGCGCTTTGAGAGGATATCGGATTGTTCATGCGTAAGATCGCCCATTATAGAACCAGATCCGGATGGGCATTGGCATGCGAGCATTTCAATAAGACATCAATGCAAGCCAAGTCGTGCGAAATAAAGCATACGCCCTACTCCCCAGTAGAACGATTTTCTGTTTTTACGTCTCGATTCTTTGGATGGGATGCTTTAAATAAGGGTTTTCAAAAGAAAGGTATCGATCACACATGAATCCAGATCCAAAAACCAAGATGGCATCCAGCGAATTCGTCGCCATGGAAAGGCATGCGGGGCTCAGAGCGGAATGGCTGAACGGAGGCGTTTACGCCATTGCGGGAGGATCTCACCTGCACTGGCTGATCGCAACAAACGTTGCAGGCGAACTCAGACACCGATTAAAAAACACCGAAAATCACGTGCTCAACTGTGGCATGCGGTTGAAAGTCCTGCAGACTGACCTGTATGCCCATCCCGATGTCCTGGTCGTCAATGGCGCGCCACAGTTCGAGGATGCCCTTCAAGATACATTGACGAATCCCAAGATTTTGATCGAAGTGCTTTCAGACAACACCGCCGCCTGGGATCGCGGAGGTAAGTTCTGGCACTATCGACACTTGGATTCCCTTTCCGAATACATTCTTATCTCTCAGGAAACTTGGTTGGCCGATCAGTACACCCGGCAACCCAATGGTTCCTGGATGCTCAAAACCGTCGAAGGCGAAGACGGGGTGCTACAGTTGACTTCTATCAAATGCCAACTTCCTCTGAGTGAAGTTTACGCTAACACCAAAGTTCCCCACGGACAGGCCCCGGCCACCAACAAACCCTCTCAACCCATCGTAAAAGCTTAACTTATTACCATGATTCTTACAGGCATTGCGGATGAAGCCGGAGCGCTCATCGACACACAAATCAAGGCAGTCAAAGAACTCGGATGGAACACCATCGAAGCCCGTACCGTGGAAGTAGAAGGTTTTCCAAAAGGAAATCTGCACGACATTCCCGATGCGGCATTCGATATCGTCGAGAAGAAACTTAAGGATTCCGGGGTGGGCGTTTATTGCTTCGGTTCGACCATCGCCAACTGGGGAAAGAAAATTGATGAACCCTTCGACGTATCGGAAGTGGAGCGCGCCATCCCTCGAATGCAACGTCTCGGCACCAAGTTCGTGCGCATCATGAGTTACGCTGTTCGCGAGGGTGAGGACCAGATGGAAGAAGAACGGTTTCGTCGACTGCGCGAGATCACCAATCGTTTTCTTGATGCTGGACTACAACCTGTTCACGAAAATTGCATGAACTACGGCGGCATGAGCTGGCAACACGCCCTGAAATTGATGGATAACGTGCCCGGTCTCAAATGGGTGTTCGACACAGCCAATCCGGTATTCAATGACGATCGCAGCAAGCCGTCCCCCCAACCCAAACAAGATCCATGGGAGTTCTGGACTCACGTCAAAGACCAGTCCATTCACATCCACGTCAAGGATGCCATTTGGAAACCTGAAAAAAATGATGCCGATTACACTCTGCCTGGAGAGGGAGATGGCGCGGTCCATCGCATATTGAAAGATGCCCTGGCTTCTGGTTATGACGCCGGCATATCAATCGAACCTCACCTTGCAGTGGTCTTTCACGATGATTCCGTAAGTGCGAGTGATGAGGAGATTTACGACAGCTTTGTCAATTACGGCCGTAAATTGATGGAGCTTATTGATAAGATCCAATCTGAAATCAAGGCAGGCGCTTAAGCGAAGGCTGTTTTATTTTTTAACTTGGAGTGGATGGAAGTCCCGACGAGTCGCTTCACCAAATGATCACCTTGAAAAGTTTCATCAATAATCGACGTGAAACGCGAAAAGGCTTACGGGTTGATTGGGAAGGAGCACTTACTAAGGAGCCTTCGTTTCAAATCGTAAACTATAAAGGTTGAAGCGGGACCCCTCCCCTCCAATGTGGGCTATCTATTGTTAGATCTTCACTCCACCTAAAATGTGTGGAGGGATAAAAATGAAAGGGTTGGTGGTTTAATCCCCGGCCAAAGATTCGATTTCTATGTTTTTGGAGGGATACTCTGACTCAGCAGGCACTTCCACAGTAAGAAATCCGTTCTGATAGAGAGCTTTGGCTTCCTCAAGATCATATCCTGAAGGCAGTTCAATGGTAGTCTCAAAAGGACCGAAACTAATCTCCATCAGCAGATATTTGCTTTGAGATGGCCGCTGGTCGTCAGGTCGAGTGCCGCTGATGCGCAGCATGTTGCCTTCTGCTTTGAGCTGAAGATCCTCACGGCGCATACCCGACAATTCCACCCGGATGACCAAACCGCCATCCACTTCATAAACATCCGTATTTGGAGACCAACTGCTGTCTGACATAGACGTTTCCGATCCAGATATACCCACAAATTCGCTACGACGCTCCCCAGGGTTCCAGTGATTGAAATCCATAACTCATTCCGCTTTTAATACTTCTCCGCAAAACGGTCGATTCCTATCACTTTGGCAGATCCGAAGACACACCTCACTGCCAGGGAACACGCCCTCCATTGCGATTTACATCAAGACCGCCTGGCCTTACCAAGGCGGTCGTTGCTCATAGAACATTATAACATATTCGAACTTTCAAATTTCGCAAACGGATCTTTAAGGAAAGTCATCTTTAACCCCACGGCTTTTTTCTCAGCAAGCCTTTCTTGTTGATGGTGAACAGAATCACTTTTTACTAGACACAAAT
>JAQCFT010000380.1 GCA_027619545.1 Verrucomicrobiota bacterium
TTGTTCAAGCTCAGCCACCAGGAACAGCACGCATCACAGCCTCCCCTGCTCCGTGTGTCGTTTCAGAGGAACAAACTGGATCTGCGAAAGGTCAATGTGGGCGATCGGATCTGGAAAACAAGTGATCCCGCTCTGGATAAAGATCTTCGAAAAAGCTACCAGAACGATACAAGAGCTTCCGGTTCCCTGCTGCATATCCGGGCATCAGGACAACCCGGAAGCCCTCTGAAGATTGAAGTGAAAGAATCCTCCGGCCGATCTGTCAACCTGCAGTCCTCCATCGACCTTCAACCCGCTCAAAACCGGCCATTGAGCGAAGAAGTGCTGTCAAATCAATGGAGCCGGCTGGGCGGCACCTCTTATCAGCTGGAGGGCGTCGACTACAAGGCAGATGAACCCTGCATGCTGCCCGTGAGTGAACTGAACCGCATGCGTCGGGAGATGGTCACCATGCTGGATCAATGCCCCTCGACCAAGGATTCAAGGTGGACCATCACGACCGAATCCCTACCGGAAGTCCGTTTCGAGAACCACTTAGAAAGCCACCACCAGACAGAACTGGCTCAACTGATCCCTTTGGTCAGGAATATGGATCAGCTGGAAGCGGCGATTCAATTTGGCAGTTCCAATATTTACTGTGAGTTTGAAGATCCTAAAAAATATCGCGATGCTGTCAAACGGTTCAGAGCGGCATACCCCGCCAAAACATCTCAACCTTTAACAGGCATTTGGGTGGCCCCTCCCCGCATTACCAAACCGGGCGAGGAATGGATATTGAAACAGGTTCAATCCTGTGAACCGGACGGATATCTCATCCGCAATTACGATCATCTGGAACACTATGCAGACGCCCGCCGCATCGCCGACTTTTCCTTCAATGTCTCCAATGCCTGGTCTGCGGCCTGGCTATTGAACCAATTCAAACTGGAACGACTCACGGCATCCTACGACTTGAACATTGAGCAACTCAAAGCGTTTCTGACATCCGGACCGACCGACAGGATTGAAATCACACTTCATCAGCACATGCCCATGTTTCATATGGAACACTGTGTTTTCTGTGCCTTTTTATCCACCGGCAAAGACTATCGCGACTGCGGACGTCCCTGCGAAAAACATCATGTTGAACTCAGAGATCGAGTGGGGCAGCGTCACACGCTGAAAGCGGATGCAGGATGTCGCAACACGGTGTTCAACGGCCGAGCCCAAACAGGCGCTGAATACGCCACATTGATGCAGGAGATGGGTGTTCGACATTTTCGGGTGGAGTTCATTTCAGAAAAGGCTGGAGAGGTCACACTCACGCTCCAAACCTACCAGGACCTACTGCAGGGCAAGCGGGATGGAGCAAGCGTCTGGCGCGATCTGAAACTCATCAACCAATTGGGAGTCACACGCGGCACACTGGAAACCCAAGGCATCCAAGTTTCATAAATCGGTTATACCATCGGCGGGGCAATCCCTCACGCTGGACTTGCTCCCACTTCAAACCTCATGGCGCTTGAACTGAGAGCAAGTTGCAATGGAAAGGTCGCAGGTCTTTGCACACCCCGGCGTTTCCACATTCATCCTCCTTTGCTCAAGGAGGTTGTTGAGGGAGAAGTATGGGACTTGGTGGAACAAGTCCCTCCATTTTATTGGGGATCGGTTTGTAATGATGGTGCTTGTTTATAATGGCACCGAAAGGAGGCGTTCAGTAGCTTAATCCCTGTTGTCCACTATGAAGTTATATATCCAAACAGGATCAGGAAAAACCGAAATGGATCTGGACCCTGGCCAATATACACTGGGCGCGGCCGAGGACAATTCCATTCAGATCGGACATCCAAGTGTGTCCAGTCATCACGTGGTGATTGATGTTTCCACAAGTGGGCAAACGGTGATCCAGTCTCAAATCCCCTCGGGCATCATTGACTCCGATGGCACCATTCAAGACCTGTTGACGCTGTTTCCCGGCGACTATTGCATGCTGGGAGAAATCCAAATCGGCCGGGAATCAGCGCTCCCCGCTCCACCACCTCCTCCTCCCCAACGTGTGACAGTCCCGGTCCCGGAAGACACAGAAGAACAGGTCGAGCGAAACTGGACGGATATTTTCCACTACCCCTTCCGCAAAGATGCCTGGGTGATGTTTCTCATTATGATGGTCTTGATGATCATTCCACACCTGATTCCACGTTTTCTGGCCTTACCGGCAGCTATTTTGGGATTGGCATTAGCCATACTCTACGGATTTACCATGCTGGGAACCTGCAAAGAAATCATTCGAACCACACTGGCGGGAGATAATGACCTTGAGATGCCCATCGGCGACAGTTTCGATTGGGAGAATTCCAAAGATATTTTTCTGGGATATTTCTTGTTATCCATCGGTTGGATGGCTCCCTATTTTGCGCTCAATTGGATCCCTTTGGAATCGGCATGGGCAAAGCCGCTCGCTCTTGCATTTGGATTAAGCATGCTGCCCATGGGCTGGCTCATGATGGTCGTTCATGACAACGTGCTGGCCGGCTTTCATATTCCGGGAATGATCCAGGCCATTTTTCGGGCTCCGATGGTGTATGCCGCCATCCTGGCGCTGATCGGAATCATCCTGGGAATGGAAATGTTGATGGAAGTCGGTATCGATCCTGCCCGTACGCCCGGCTTATTGATCAAACTGGTACAAGTGATGGCAGGCATCCTCGACATATACGGTTTGCTCGTCATTTCCCGCGCACTGGGGCTGTATGCTAGGAACTACATGCGTCAGTGATTCCTGGCTCTAAAAAAGGAACAAGCCGTCCATCAGCAACTGGTGGGGACATCTTGAATCACCTCGATGCAGTGGGGAATGGCTTTCACCACAAACCCCAGGCATTCCACCGCACCGGAAGGTTTCCCTGGAAGACAAAGCACCAAACCTTTCTCCACCACGGCAGCGAGACTGCGTGACAAAATAGCGTACGGCGTAATTTTCATCGATTCAGCCCGCATGACCTCACCGAAACCGGGCAGTTCTCGAACAGCGATCTCCCGTATGGCTTCCGGAGTGACATCACGCGTGGCGACGCCGGTGCCGCCGGTAGTCAGGATCAGATGGGCGCCCTGTCGAATCTGCTCCAGCACCGCACGTTGAATCTCGCGCACCTCATCCGCCACGAGACAATCAGCGATTACCTCCCAACCATAACCCTCAGCAGCAGTCTTGAGAGCGGGACCGCCCAAATCATCATAAAGCCCTTTGGAAGCCCGATCCGAAACCGTAATGATACCTACTTTAATGTCCATTGCCCCTACTCTCTAAGCACAAGCCTCAAAAAGATCAACGACATCCTTGTGGATCTGTCACAACTCGGAACACTTTTCCTGATTCAATTTTGGTTCAGGCTTGTCTCACGGACGCTTCCTGGAGGCCTCGTTAGAGCGAAAGCCGCTACTTGTTTGGATTTCTTACCAGTGAAGATTGCCGACTCGTTTTTATTTGGGTCGATCATTCGATTTGCATCTCATCGGTTCGTTGGCACAATCAGGCTATGACCACCGCTTCAAAATGCTCCATCTTGTTGGCTTTTCTGGCCTGTGCTTGCTCCCAACTTGCAGCACAACCGAAGGAGCGTCCCAACATCGTTTTTGTATTGGCCGACGATTTAGGCATTGGAGATGTGAAATGCTACGGCCAGGAACGTTGCCGCATCCGCACCCCGGCCTTCGATCAACTGGCCAAAGAAGGCATGCGCTTTACCGACGCTCATTCGGCAGCAGCGGTATGCGTCCCATCCAGAGTCGCCATCATGACAGGACGATATCCCTGGCGCATCCAGGGAGCCAGGGACAATGGACCCTGGGGATTCATCACACCACGATTCACACCGGATCAGTTTCACCTTGGCGCCATGTTCAAGGAATCCGGTTATTCGACTTGTTACATTGGCAAATGGCACTTGGGTACCCGGATGGAAACGACTGACGGAAAAACTCAGGGACCGGAAAATGTGGATTTCGCCAAACCGTTGAAGCACGGCCCGGTTCAATTGGGATTCGACGAGAGTCTCATCCTGCCGGGATCCTTGGACATGTTTCCCTATGTGTTGATCAAAAACGGACACTTCCAGGGACCAGTGACGGAACAAAGAGGTTGGAGCGCTTTCAATCGAGTGGGGCCCACGGCTGAGCATTTCGAAGACTGGAAAGTGTTGAACACTTTTTGCACCGAAGCTGAATCGTTTCTCGAACGCCAGGCGAAAGCAGCCAGCAAGAAGCAGCCTTTCTTTCTTTACGTCGCGCTGACTTCACCGCATACACCTTTATGCCCCAACCCCAGTTTTGAAGGAAAAAGCACAATGGGCGTTTATGGAGATTTTGTGATGGAAACAGACGATTGTCTGCGCAGAATCATGGAATCCTTGAAGGAAAACGGTCTATCTGATAACACGCTTTTG
>JAQCFT010000381.1 GCA_027619545.1 Verrucomicrobiota bacterium
TTTGGATTTAAAATGGGCTGCAAATACCTTGAGCGGATCCCGATCGGACAAGCGGATATCCACCTCCAAAAAGGCGCGGGAAGAACGAAAGGCGCGACCGTACAAAACAAAGACATTGGTGGTGTGGTGTCGCACTGAGTCCACCGGCAACCGGCTTAACATTCCAAGATGAATGGGAGATCCCGGGGTTTCAGAAAAAATCGCCTGAGAATAATGAAGCCCCTGAGCGAGCAAATTGGTCTGAATGTTCACCAAGGCCTGGCGGGAACCCAGTTCCTGCAGGAATACCAAATCAGCCTTCATCTCCAAAAGGGCATCACGCACCGCGCGACGCGAGGCCGGTGCCTTGACGCGCCTGCCCTGCACAGATTCCAACAGGTAGTTTTCGACGTTGAAAGTGGCGATCGAAATGAGTTCTTCAGCGCCCGCAGGAATACCCGCAACCAACGCCGCCCAAGAGATCAGCACCCAAGCACATCGGACGCCCAACGGTCTGATACATGCACACAACAGCAGCCGCAGCCAAGCATGGCCACGAGAACACGCATTCCTAATGATTCTTTCCCGCATCATTCAACTGCGGGTGTCCACTCAAAGAGATCACTGACTTCAGGCGAAAGTCGGTGACCATGTATCGATGGTTAATCAATCTTCCGAAAACAAATACTCCAGATCGGCGCTGGACAAATTGCTGGTGAAGCCTTCTTCACCCAATACGTCGCTGATGGTTTTGGCCTTGGATTGCTGCAATTCCCAAATTTTTTCTTCAACCGTTCCGGGAGAGATCAGGCGATAGGCATTCACGGTTTGTGTCTGACCGATACGGTGGGATCGGTCAATGGCCTGTGCTTCCACCGCAGGATTCCACCACGGATCATAAAGCACCACATAACTGGCAGTCGTTAAATTCAATCCGGTACCGGCAGCCCTCAGACTCAGCAGGAAGACGGAAGGATCTTTGTCTTCCTGGAAAGCGCTGACGACATCCATTCTGTTTTTGGTTTCGCCTGTCAGCAAATAAGTCGGCATGCCACGCACCTTGCACTCGCGCTCCAAAATCTGCAGCATCTGGACAAACTGACTGAAGACAAGCACCTTCTGACCTTCTTCCATGAGGGGCTCCAACAATTCGAAAAGGGTTTCCGTTTTTCCGGATACCGAATCATTCCCCACCAAGGTGGGATGACAGCAAATCTGCCGCAGACGTGTGAGCGCGGCCAACACGTGCATTTTACTCTTGGCCAGCCCTTTTTGTTTCATCGCCTTGAAGACCTGTTCACGGCTTCGGCGCAGTTCGGCGAGATACAGTTTGCGTTGATCCTCGGTCAACTCGCAATCGCGGCGTTCATCAATGCGCTCGGGAAGATCCTTGGCCACCTGCTGCTTCATACGTCTCAGCATGAGCGGACGCAATTTGGCGGACAGACGTTTCCGGGCGATTCGCTGGGCCACATCGGCATTCTCTCCCTTGGGTTCGAAAGTTTCACTGAACTTGGATTGATTGCCGAGATAGTTCGGTTGAACGAAATCAACAATGCTCCACAGATCCAGCAATCTGTTTTCCAAAGGAGTCCCGGTCAAAGCAAGCCGTCGTTTGGCTCTCAATTGTTTGACCGATTGAGTCACTTGCGCGGTGGGATTCTTGATATACTGGGCCTCGTCCAACACGATGGCACCGAACTCAAACTTGTTTAATTCATCCAGATCCCGACGCAGTATGGAGTAATTGGTAATGATCAAATCATGAGACGGAATCTGTTTTCGAAGGTTGTGCCGCGCAGAACCACTTTCCAATAGCAGTGTCCTCAAATGAGGAGTGAATTTCTCTGCTTCGCGCCTCCAGTTGTGCAACACCGATGCCGGGCAAATCACCAGAGCCGGCTTCTTTCGTTTACCGGCATTATCATGCTGCCATGCCAACCATGAAAGTGTCTGCAGGGTTTTTCCAAGCCCCATGTCATCCGCCAGAACACCTCCCAGTTTCATTTGGGTCAGGTGGCACAAGAAATTGAAACCGTCTTTCTGATAGGGGCGCAACTCCGCCTGGATCGTTTCCGGCAGTTCCGAATCCGGAACTCCCTTGAAGTCGGCGATCTTTTCTTTAAGCGCCCGCACTTTGGCGTTTTTCCCAAACCGATCCAATGCCGATTCATCCAACTGGGAAGCATGCAGTAAGGCCACTTTTTGAGGATCGTTGGAAAGTCCATCGACACCCAATTCGGCCATCGTTTCCTGGGCATCCTGCACCGCATCGGTATCCAGTTCAACCCACCCACCATCGGGCAGTTTGACAAACCGTCCCGTCGCAGCCTGCAATTGCTGCAGATCAGCTTCGGTCAATTTCATGCCCTCCTGCTCCCATTCTGCGGATACCGACAACCAATCGATGCCACTTCCATGCATGATCAGCTTCGGTCGAAGCCGCTTTGAATTGAGGAACAAACGCTGGAAAGCTGTGTTACCGAGATAATCGGCTTCAGCCGGACGATCAGGCCAGACTTCGGACAATCCAATCAGAAAGTTTTCCGTTGCATCCCCAATCCACAACCCGGGCTCGGGCGTGAACCAATCCAGTCGACGCAACCACTGCGTCGCGGCATCCACACGCGGATCATCCAAGAGTTCAGCTCGCCCACTACCGGACCCGTTGGCCTGCTCCACCTGCCATTCAT
Organism: Verrucomicrobiota bacterium; assembly: GCA_027619545.1. GTDB lineage: Bacteria > Verrucomicrobiota > Verrucomicrobiia > Limisphaerales > AAA164-E04 > AAA164-E04. The sequence goes on from JAQCFT010000381.1 coordinate 2,673, forward strand.
GCCCTGTCCACTGCCAGACGCTCCGGTCCAGTTCGCTCACGGCACGCAGCCGAAGCCGAACCGTGTCATTTTCCAATTCAAATACAAATTGTGGAGCCGCCGTGTGGGAAAGGCATAAATCATCCCAGACCGTATCCTTTTCGGTGGCGCAGTGCTTGCGCAGATGGGTCAGTAATCGATGGCTGAGTTTTTGAACAGGAATGGAAACCTCCTGCCCCCATCGCTCCAACAAAGCCTGGTGGGGGGCATGACGCACCAGATGAAATTCGTGATTCACCAACGCCATCATGGGATCCCCCACAACGTATCGGGCATCCTTGAAAGAGATGGATTCACCGCTGGCCAGATACAGTTTGGGCACAAGTCCAAGTGATTCCGCTCCCTTTTCCACAGCCGGCTTGAGGTCTGCAACCAGTCCGGTGAATTTGAGGCTTTTGCCTCGACCGTCGATTTCCATACGACCATTGCTGCCCCATTTGGCAAGCCACTTGAGAAGGTCCGCGCCTTGTAAGGTTAAAAACTCCAAAGCATCGTCCTCTTGCAGATACGTCGCATGAACCCATTCGACAAAAGCCCAATCATCCGGTGAAAACAACTCTTTCTCGTGGGATGAACGATTGGTCAGATCCTTGATTTCCCCCAGGGTCTTGAATTTCTCACCGCTTCTGGGACGGGAGAGGGACAGTCGGACAATGACCTGAACAACGGGTGACCCTTCTGAAATGGGAAGGATTTCAAAATGAGCTCTCACCCCTGCCCTCGGAGCATCCAGGTGTTCCGCAACGGGCGGCAACATCCAGCGCTCGAGGTGGAATACCAATTCCTGGTCTTTCTCCGCTTCTTCAACTTCCGCCAACCGATCAAAATTGGCGTAAGCCATCAACTCGGTCGGCAGCGGACGCTTGGCGCGCAGGAACAGGAGAGCGGTTTCCTCCAATCGTTCCTTGCCCTTGGTTTCAAGCATGCGATCCCACCAGTCGGGGCCCACAAAATCACGGCGTGAAAGAGCCAGCCTTTCGAAGTAGTCATCCAGAATCAGATACGCTCTCTGCGAATCTGTGCAGGTGGCAAATTGCTCAAGCAACTCCTTTCGGTCAGCCAGGTCTGTTTTGGAATCCGATAATTCGCGGCGCAGGTCTGCCCAGGCTCCGTAAGTTTTGTCCAATACGATATTGTTCGCGTCATATTTTGTGTTGAGAACAGGTCGTTTACTTTTGCTTGCTTTGCGTCCCCTAGGCATTGTTGATAACGAAACTAAAAAGGTTAAGAAATAGATGAATTGGATTTGATCTTGGCCAACAATTCGTCGCGTTCAGCAGTCGAATCCCCGTTCTGACATCCGCCTAATGAAGGTGTGTTGACCGCTTTGCGCGCTTCCGCCAGGTGCCCCTTATTGATGGAACAGCCATTGAATGCCTCCACATGAGCCCCCGCTTCATAGGGCTTCGGTTTGGCCCCAAAATTGTATCGTATGTTTTTCCAGGTATCCCCGAACTGCGCATCCACTCCCAAGGCTCCGCTTGGATCGTAGCCACAGTGAACCATGCAGTTCTCACAACGAGGATCCCGCGCCTGCCCGTTCACGACTCCGTATTTGGACCAATCAACTTTGTCCAACATTTCCTGATACCCATCGTAATGACCGTCTGTCATCAGGTAGCAAGGAGCCTTCCACCCGCGAATATTGCGAGTGGGAATCGCCCAAGCGGAACA
>JAQCFT010000382.1 GCA_027619545.1 Verrucomicrobiota bacterium
AACCAAGCTACCCGAAGACGGGGTGGCCCATTTGTTCAACAAAACCGGAGAAAGACTTGATGTATCGCACGTACAGATGACCAAATACCTGGAGACAGCTTTGGAAGCTCTTCGGACCTGTCTGCAAACGGTGACTTACCCAACATCCAAAAACAAGTTTTATGCGAGAGAAGAACCCGTCATGCAGAATTACCTGAAATACCGGTTCGGACAAATGGCCGCCACCCGTTCAAGCATTCCCCTGATTGGAACCACTCCGCAACCCGATATTATCCGCGGCATCGCTCCGGTGACGGTTGGTGAAAGTGATCCGGAAATCAGGGAACAAGAAGCGATGGGATTTGTCTCCGGCACCTACTCGGCCACCACGAAATACGATTTCACCCGCATGCAGATACCTGTGGACGGACGATACCGGTTGAGGCTGAAAAGTTACAGTTTCATGGCAGGCCCCAATGGAGCCAGCGGCGGCAATGATCATGGATTGACCGGAGGCAACCGCGCATGGTGGCGCCCCAGCCGTACCTATGCCTTTCCTGGGTTTCGACCCGAACCCGTCACCTTGTATGCCCTGTCCAGCGGAGGCGACAGCAGATGGTTGACTACCTATGATGCGATGCCGGAACCTTCGATCTTCGAATGTGAGGTCGACCTGAAAAAGGACGAAACATTACGGCCCGACGCCGCGCGTTTGGTGCGAACACGTCCTGGGTGGAAAGGCAACCCCAACGCCACCCGGGAAGGTATCCCCGGATTTGCACTGAACTGGCTCGAAGTGGAAGGTCCTTTGCATGATTCCTGGCCACCGCCTTGTTATGATGTTCTTTTTGCGGATCTCCCTTTCGAGATACATGCCGAAGACCAGGTTCAGGTGACACCTGGCAATGAGGAAAAAGATGCACATCGTTTGTTGAGGCGATTTGTTGGACGCATGCTCAGGCGAGTTGAATCAGAATCCATTGAAATCACACCTTACCTGAATGTTTTCCATCAAGCACGTGCATTGGGAGATTCGTTTACGGATGGCATGCTGGCTGCATACGCCAGCCTCCTTTGTTCTACCGACTTTCTATATCTGAAGAAAGAGGCTACCCCCGAAACACTCGCTTCCAGACTGGCCTTTTTCCTATGGAACGGCCCTCCTGACGAAGCCTTGCTCACCCAGAGCGAACTGCAACAACCCGACACTTTGAAAAAGGAAACAGAAAGATTGCTGGGCGATAAAAGATCACAGCGCTTTGTGAACGCCTTTCTGGATTACTGGCTGGATTTGCGTGACATCCTCGCCAACTCGCCGGACGCACAACTTTATCCTGATTACTATTTGGACGAAATGCTGACAGAATCTTCCGTGCTGGAGACACGCATGTTTTTCGAAGAACTCATTCAAAGCAACTTGCCTGCATCGAACTTGATTGACTCGGATTTCACTTTTGTTAATGAACGCCTGGCACAACATTACGGAATCAAAAGCGAACAAACCGTCGCTATCCACCGGGTCTCACTTCCGGCTGATTCACCAAGGGGTGGGCTCCTGACACAGGCCAGCATCCTGAGGATCACGGCCAACGGCACCACGACTTCGCCTGTCGTGCGGGGCGCCTGGATCGGGGAACGCATTCTGGGCATGGAAATCCCCACACCCCCTTCGAATGTGGGAGCCGTCGAACCGGATACACGCGGAGCCACCACCATCCGGGAACAACTGGAACTTCACCGCAAACACGTTTCCTGCAATGCATGCCACCAACACTTCGATCCGGTCGGGCTGGTGCTTGAGATCTTTGATATCGCGGGAGGATATCGAACACGCTACCGAGGATCAGGCGACCTGGGCGATCCGGTTGAGGGATTCGGAAAGAACGGTCATGCCTTCAATTTTCGTTTGGCAAAGCCGGTGGAATGTGGTGGTGAAATGGCGGATGGAACCCCCTTTGCCGATATTGAAAGTATGAAACAAATACTGCTCCGAGATCAGCGACAAATCGCACGCAATTTGCTGCAACGCTTCATCGTTTTTGCCACCGGATCTCCCATTTCATTCAGTGAACGAACCATCCTGGAAACCATGCTCGATGCATGTAAACACTCAAACTACGGAGTCCGGGACCTGATCCACGCAACGGTGCAAAGCTCACTCTTTACCCGATAAACGCTTGGTATAGCCAAAGCGCACTCTGGACTGCTTGCTCCGATGCATCGGAACCGCTCTGGATACCTCAGGGCAACGTTTGTATAATCAATTCGAATGGAAAATCCCCCGTCCTATTTTGGTAAACCCAAGTTGCAGTCTCCATCAACCAGCATTTGAAGCCACATTGTGCATTCGAAGCGTATCCAGAGCGGTGATGCTCACCGCACTCCAGATTGGCCTCAACTCAAAGTCGCGGTATTGGGATTATGCAAACTGCGACATTTGGTCAATGTCTGTGAAGATTTCTGTTGAAACACGTCCTTGAATAACGAGTGAGAGAGGGTGATGCCCCTTGCATTTCAACGAATCCAGCAAGGCCTTTTCCTTGCCTTTCCCGCTGATCACCACCCAGACATGACGCGCGGCGTGTAGGATGGGATAAGAGAGTGTCAGGCGTTGAGGCGGTGGTTTAGAAGCAATGACGCTGAAGGTGTGTTCGGTTCTTTTGGCGTCCTCTTCCATGTTTTCGGGGAACAGGGAAGCCACATGTCCATCTTCCCCCATTCCAAGTATCACCAAATCAAAAACCGGAATGTTTGATTCATTTGACGGAAGGTTTTCTTCAAGTTGTGCCGACATCCATTTGGCGGCGTGTTCCGGATCGGATTCGCCCTGGAATCGAAAAATTTGGGATTCGGGCAACCGGGTGGTCTGAACGAAATGCTTCTGAAACATCACGTAATTACTATCGTCAGAATCAGGTGGGACGCACCGTTCGTCGGCCCAATACACGTTCAAACGATTCAACAAAACAGGTGACTTCTGGAACAAACATGCCGCTTCCTCAAGAAACGGCACGGCAATACGGCCTCCGGACACAGCGACATGAAACGCAGGATCGTCCGATGTTTCCCCCACAACCTTCACCCACTCCCTCGCGGCCGCCGAAGCCAGGTCATCCGGCGAATCAAAACATTGTAGATGATAATGTCCGGTTTTATTCATACCTTCCCCCATCATGAACCAATCTTGAGGTAAAGTCACTTTTGAATCTTGGGATGACGCCAGGCGTGACCGGATCTCCCGAGGAGTTCATCAGCCGCTTCCGGCCCCCAGGTCCCCGCCGAATAGAATTCCCTGTTGCTCAGAGGTTTCCCTTTCCAGGCATTTCGAATGGAATCCACCACTTTCCAGGCTGCTTCCACCTCATCACGCCGGATAAACAAGGTCGCATCCCCTGCAACTGCTTCCAATAAAAGCCGTTCGTAGGCTTCCGGTGTATAAGCGCCGAATTCTGTGTCGTAACTGAACTGCATGCGCACAGGCCGCAGATCCGAACTGTTTCCCGGAATCTTTCCATTGAAATGCAGGCTGATGCCTTCATTAGGCTGCAATCTCAATGTGAGCGCATTGGAATCCAAATTATTGTGACACTGTGCGGCAAAAAGAACATTGGGCACCGGACGAAATTGGACCCGCACCTCACTGGCGCTTAATGGAAGGTTCTTGCCGGTTCGCAAATAAAACGGCACGCCCGACCAACGCCAGTTCTCAATGAACAATTTCATGGCGACATACGTTTCTACATCCGAAGTGGGGTTCACCTTTTCCTCCTGGCGATAAGCGGGCCGCATGTCTCCATCCACCACCCCGGCGAAATACTGGCCGCGCACGACACGACGCGCCACATCCTCTTCGCTCATCGGACGTATGCTCTGCAGCAACTTGACCTTTTCATCGCGTATCGCCTCGTCGTCCAGTGACACCGGAGGTTCCATGGCAATGAGTGACAATACCTGCAGAAGGTGGTTCTGCACCATGTCCCTCAAAGCACCCGCCTCCTCGTAGTAACCCCCACGTGAACCGACTCCAAGTTTCTCACTGACGGTGATTTGGATATGATCAATCGAACGCCGGGTCCAAAGCTCTTCGAAAATGGCATTGGAAAACCGGAATACCATGATGTTTTGGACCGTCTCTTTTCCAAGGTAATGGTCGATGCGGTAAATCTGACGTTCGTGTGCATATTGAATCAAACTGTCATTCAGTTTTTGTGCCGATACGCCATCATGTCCAAACGGCTTCTCAACCACCACACGCTGCCAATGTGCTCCATCTTCCGCCTTGCGGAGAAGACCCGAGGCACTTAACTGTGCCACGGCTTCCGAAAATTGACTGGGAGATACAGCCAGATAAAACAGCAGATTATTGGCGAGTTGTTCATTGCCCCCCT
>JAQCFT010000383.1 GCA_027619545.1 Verrucomicrobiota bacterium
GAAACATCGCAACTTGCTGATAATGATGGTGCACGCTGCAGGGTTCGAACCTGCGACCCCTGCCGTGTGAAGGCAGTGCTCTACCACTGAGCTAAGCGTGCGTTGACGCAGTGGGGATAATTTAGGTGATGGGGCTCTGGTTTGGCAAGGCATTCTTTTTTGTGGATTTGGTTATTTTTTCTGTCGCAAAGGCGCGGAGACGCAGAGGGGGAAAGTTTTTTGAAGGGAATCGAGGGGAGTCGGATGGTGTGGGCTTCCCGAAATGGAGGTGGGTGGTTGTCAGGGGTGCTGTGAGGGGCGTGACGGGACGTCCCCCGCTACCGAGCGGCTTCACCTTAATCAAATTCTTTGCGTTCCTGGCGGTCTTTGCGCCTTGGCGAGATAAACCTATTGAGCGATACGGATCCACAACCAGCAATCCATTTCAGTAATGTGTTGGTCCACGTTGTATGCAGGTTGTAAAGAAGCTTTGAGTGGTTATGACGTTTTCGATGGTTGCTTGTTTTTATCGCAAAGACGCAAAGACGCGGAGGCGCAAAGTTTTTTTGAGGCAAATCGCGTAGGGGGTGGATGGTGTGGGCTTCCCGAAATGAAGGTGGATGTTCAGGGGTGCTGTGAGAGGGCGTGCCGGGACGTCCCGTGGCTACCCGGGGGAAGCGCATGGTTTATCTGATGTCCTGCTTTGTTCATTTCTTGCGGGATAGAAGTTCCTTTTTCTTTTCCCAGGAAACCGAACGATCAAACACGGTTCCGAAGGGTTGGTAGTTATTGAAGGGAACTGCTTTGTCGCGCCATTTTTGCAGTTCAATGTCGTAGTGATGACGCATGATGGCCAGTCCGGGGTGTTCGGATGGTTGTTGCAGCAGGTTTCTCATTTCGTAGGGATCGAACTGGATGTCGAACAGTTCTTCCTGAGGTTCCATGCCTTCTCCGTAACACCAGTAAATGTATTTGTATTGTTCAGTCACCACACTCAACGCATAGGTACCGGCCGGACCCCATACCTGGATCAGGGGTAAAGTCTCGCGCACCGCCTTCTTTTCACCTCGAACGATGGGCATCAGACTTTGTCCATCCAGATTGGACCGACCACCTACTCCGGCCAGATCCATGATGGTGGCGGCGATGTCGATGTTGCCGCTGACGGCTGAAGTGCGCCGCCCACGTTGAGCTTCGGGCACGCGTGGATCGTAGATCATCAAGGGCACGCGGGAACCTTCTTCATAGGGCAGCACTTTGCTGCCAAGTCCGTGGGAACCGTTGAAGAATCCGTTGTCGGACGAGTAAATGATCACGGTATTATCGGCGATGCCCTGGGCTTCGAGTTCATCAAGAACCATGCCGACCGCCACGTCGATACCGTAGATCTGTTGGTTGTAGGTTCGCAACGCGGCCTGGTAGGTTTCTTCCGTGTGGTATCCCCATTCTTCGAACCTTGGATACTGCCGCCCCAGTTTATGTTGGGGGGCGAGGTGTTCTCCTGCTTCGCGTCCGTAATTCGGGAGTTTGCGAAAGGTGGTGTCCCTATAGACATCATCAAAAGCAGGATCCGGTGTGGTGGGGCGATGGGGTGCTTTGAAAAACAGTGTCAGGTTGAAAGGTTGATCGGTTTTGACGGATTCACGGATGAAATCCACTCCCGCAGCGCCGTAAGCTCTGGAACTGTGGGGATACCGGTCGGCATAGGGTGCGAGGTATTTGTTTTTGGAAGTGTCGTAACTGGTCTGCCCGATGCCGCCCACCCAGAAATCAAAATCATCGACCGGCAGGTTGTCGTAAGTATTCTCCCCTCCTCCCTTGCGCGGATCATCCAGCACACCGAATCCAAACTTGCCGCCAAAGGCGGTGCGGTATCCGGCGCGCCGCAGTCGCAGCGGATAGGATTCGTTCCAGATGGAACGCGCCATGGGGCCGTGCATGAAATTGCACCCGGTCCGGTACTCGAGCAGTCCGGTCATCACATTGGCGCGGCTGGCCATGCAGATGGCAGTGGTGTTGTAGTGTCGATCAAAGATCAATCCGGAACGTCCGATGCGATCCATGTTGGGCGTTTTGACGTCGGGATTTCCATAACAACCGATGGTGTCGTAGGCTTGGTCGTCCGCGAAAAAGAAGACGATGTTCGGGCGTTCTCCGGCGTGCATCAGCAAAGTGCTACCCGAGAAGCAAGCAAGCAACCATTTCAACCAAGTGATTTTCATGATGGATTCCTTTTAACGATCGAGGTAGTAAAACCGGCCATCCTCGGCCCCCACCAACAATTCACGTACACCGTCCCCGTCCCAATCCACGGTGGTGGGACTGGTGGTGTGTCCGGCGAGTTGTTGTTTGGACAGCGGGCCCATGTTTTCGAAGTGGACTTTACCATGCTTCATGCCGGTGTTGCGCAGCCAGTCCACATTGCTGGAGTTGACGAGCAGGTCCAGTCGGCCATCACTGTCCCAGTCCACCACACACAACTTGCGTCGCCCGCTGCCGCCATTCGTTCGGTTGTTCAATTGCAGGCTGGATGCGTCCTCGCCTTGCTGCTTGTTTTTCGAATCAAAGACGCCTCCACTGAAGATGCGCTTTCCGGGCATTACGTAGAGTTGGTTTCCTTCTTTGCGTCGTTCAAACAAAGCAAGATGTCCTTCGTGATCGAGCATCAGCAGGTCGTTCCAGCCATCCTCATTCCAGTCCACAACCACGGGGGTGGTCCGCCATTGGGTGACCAGTTCGCCATGGCGCGGGGTCCACCAGGTCCAGGCGGGTTTGGGGGGATTGTCCGGCCATTCCACGAGAACCGGCATGGCCTCGGCAAGCTCCGGTTCGGTTTTGCTGCCGATGTTGGGATACCACAGCACCTTGCCCCAAATGGAATTCACAATGAGGTCATGACGTCCGTCATGATTCCAATCCGCAACGGTCAATGTGGTGTATCCCCATTTGGCTTCGGCGGGGCCCTGAATGGATCCGTTGCGCCCTGCTTGCAGGTGGATGACGCGGTCGTTTGCTTTCAGTAGTTTGGGAAGTGCCCATTTCGGCGGGGAACCACCGTCCAAATTCTCGATCCAGGCTATGTTCCCTGATGTGTTGCCACAGATGAGGTCTTCGTCGCCGTCGGAATCCCAGTCAAAACTAACCGGCGTGACCAGGGCTCCGAATTTCAGGTCCTTTGCTTCCTGTTGGAAATAGACCGGATGTTGAAACAAGGGCACGCCGTCCATCATCCCTCCGGTATTTTCAATGAATGCCACGCGACCGTCTTCATCGCCACAGATCAAATCCACATCCCCGTCCTGATCCCAATCAATGGCACTCGGAGTGATCATTTGAACGTGCATGCGAATTTTGTCCCCTCCATGCTTGAGGTAGGCGCCTTTGACGAACCGAGGTTCTTTGCGGGTGCCCACATTTTCAAAGAAAGTGAATCCATCCAGAAATTCAGCACAGATGAGGTCCAGATCGCCATCCAGATCAAAGTCGGCCATGTTGGGCATCGGGTTTCCGTAGACATCCAGATCCGCGCCATCGGCCTGAACACGGAAGGGTTCCTTGTATGCAGGTTCGTCATCGGTGCCGGTGTTGAGGAGAATGTAAACGTAGCCGTGCAGTTTGCCGCGTTTCCAGTTGCCTTTATCGTCGTAGCCATCGTCCCATCCGAAATCGTTCCAGTCATCGGTGCCAACCATGATGTCCTGCAATCCGTCTCCGTTATAGTCGACGAAACTCCAGACATTGAATCGTTCCTTTCCTTCGTTGCCCATCATTTTCTCGACAGGGTGCACGATGCGTGTCTCGTTCAGATCCCCCTTCAACAAGCCAACCAGTTCCTTGTTGGCAATCAGGACGCGTGGCTTTCCATTGACGTGGGATACCTGAAGGTTTTTCACGCCTTTGCCGATGCGCACGCCGGGTTTGAACAAGGGTTGTGCGACGTTGCCCACGATGTTCTCGAAGAAGAAAGTACCGTTGTGTGGCATGTCCGGACAGGAAACAATCAGGTCAAAATCACCGTCCTGATCATAATCAAGCGGAACAGGCCAGGCCCAGAGTCCAACCCCAAGATCCGCCTTAAGGCCGGGGTGGTTGTATTGGACGATGTCAAACGCGCGTGCGAGTGGCATCATCAGTCCCAATGCCAGCCACAAGCAAACAATACGTGGAATCAATGGAATTACTTTCATGGTATGCATGGAATCATGCACTCACCTTACCTGGAGGGGCAAGCTCCGTCTTGCGCCCACTTCAGACCTTAGAGTTCTTGAACCACCACAGCGCTGCAATGGAAATGTCCTTGGTTTTCGGATAGTTGGGGCTTCCCGCGTTCCATGTTTTTTGGTCAGGGGAGTTGTCAGGAGGAAGTTTGGGTTCGAGGTGGCAC
>JAQCFT010000384.1 GCA_027619545.1 Verrucomicrobiota bacterium
TCCGCCCTGGCTTCGATCAATGCTTGTGCCAATTCGAATTCTGGTTTCAATTCCTCAAATGCCTTTTGGTATTTGGGGTTTTTCACCCACTTACGATGTAGATCATTCAATTTACTCACTGTTTAAGCTCCTTTGCTCTTTGCAATGCCAGTTCGATTTCTCTCTTGGGAGTTTTTTGCGTCTTTTTATAAAAATGCGCAAAACCACAATTCGCTTGCCGGTAATGGTTATGTAAATTGCCCTTGAAATACCGTCCCTGCCACGAAGCCGCATTTCGAAAAGTTTTTTGAATATAGGTTTAACGTGAGGCTCACGGACATTCATTGGACCATTCCACTCCAGAAGTCTACCGATGTGCATGAAGCGCGCCTGCATGTCTTCTGGCAAGGCATCCAATTCCTTATCGACTTCTTCATTCAATGTTTCGAGTGTCCTGTTCAAAACTTCAGACTTCAAGCAAGAACTTGAGTCATGAGAAACCCGCACTTGACACATGCATCACATGCTACTATGTATAGCATAGTAATGATTGATCAGCATTCACGCAACCAGCAAAATGAAAACCGCAGGAAAATACAAATGGAGAGGCATGGTTGTGAGTATTTGCCTGGTATGTTGCGCATGGCTCATTTTTTTTGTGTGGCATATAAATGGAACACGCATCATTGCCGACGCAAACCTGCCGGATGGCACAAGGTTTATTGTAACGCAAAAGTGTAATTGGAGTGGCGAACCGTTTACAACCGCCTGTTACTTTAAAAATCAAGAAGGCCGGTGGGGATGGTATTATTACGACCATGAAGACATTTATTGGAATCGAGCTCCCATCCACATCGATCCTGATTCACGCACACTCACCATTAGTCGCAACGGAAACACAACCGTCACTTTCAATTGGGAAACAGAAACGTGTATTCTCTGGCGTTTCAAGCCTCCGCGCCTCTTTGTTGGCCCACAGAATTTGATGCCCGATGGATGGGAACCGCTGCCATGACCGATTTCTTTGACAATTGGACGGTACAAGTGCGCAAGGGCATTCTTGAGATGTGCATCCTGACGGCGTTGAAGGATCGTGAGCGCTATGGTTATGACCTGGTTAAAGGCCTGGTGGGTGTACCGGGTCTGGGTGTTACTGAAGGGACCGTTTATCCCCTGCTCTCCCGGCTTCGAAAGAATGGTATGATCACATCCCGACTTGAAGAATCCAGCGAAGGTCCCGCTAGAAAATATTATTCCCTGACCGATGAAGGCCGAGATGCCATCACCTCCATGGATGCACACCTTCAGACGCTGATCAAAGGCATGAACACTCTTAAACGCAAAGGAACCTGATATGGCGAAATGGACAAACTCAGCCAAGTCCGAATGGAAAACCTACGGCATTCGACTTCGCGAAGCTCTGAATGGATCGGAAGCAGACGTTGTGGAAGTTGAAGAAGATCTCAAACGTCATGTCGACGAAGAAGCCCATGCTTCCGGTTTGACGATTATTGATGGCGAATGGTTGCGTCAGACCTTGGGGCGCATTGGACATTTGGACATTTCTCAAACCACACCTCAATCCACTACGCCGCCGGTACAAAAACCCGTTGCAAAAACCACCAAACCCTCCGACAACAAAGGCAGCTTACCGTTTGCTCTATTGCTGACAGCAGTTGTCTGGCCATCGGTCAGTGTTGTCATCGAACTCATGTCACGCTTCTGCACGGGCGTCCTGTTTGATCCCATGCCTTCCATGTGGCACGTCGCCATGTTGATATTTGTTCCGATAGGCAATCTGCTGGCATTGGTGTGGATGTATCAAAAAGAAGAAAGCATCCCACGGTGGGTGCCTTTTGTCATTTCCTTCAATTTGGGTGTCAGTTTTGTTTACAGCATGATGTTTCTTCCCATCACACCCATAGGGATAGTGGCCATCATTTATTTCGGATTTGGGCTGCTTGGTTTGACTCCCTTGGCGGCGTGGATTTCGGGCATGATTCTTTGGAAGCGATACCGATTGGAAATGCAACAAAGATCGGTGAAACGCTTATCTGTTTGGCCGGGTTTTTTCATGGCTTTGGGGTTGCTTTTTGTGTTGGAAGCCCCCGAGTTGATGACTCGCGTCGGTCTGCGGTGGGCGGATTCGACGGTGACATCAACCCGGGACAAGGGCATCCGTTGGTTGCGATTCCTAGGGCAGGAAGAAACATTACTCCGCGCATGTTACGAACGTCCGCGCCGCATTTTTGATTTGTCGGGATGGTTGGTTCAATCGAAGGGCCAGGTCACACAGGAAGATGCCCGTCGAGTTTATTATCAAGTTACAGGAAGACCATTCAACTCCGTGCGACCTCCCAAGCTCTATACGCGCGATGGCAGGTGGGATGTATTGGATCAGGAGTTCACCTGGGAATTTGACAGGGCGCTGGGAGGGACAGCCGTCGCGGGGCGCGTGAGTGGTCTTGAAATGTCTGCATCCCGTTTGGACACCCGCATTGAAACCTCCTCAGCATGCGCCTATACGGAATGGACTATGGGATTCAAAAATGATTCCAACAGGGCAAGAGAAGCGCGGACACAGATATTACTTCCTCCAGGCGGTGTGGTCTCACGGCTGACATTATGGGTGAATGGTGAAGAGCGAGAAGCTGCTTTTGGAAGTCGCTCACAGACACGTACAGCATATCAAAAGGTGGCGGTCGAACGTCGCAGGGATCCGGTATTGATCACGACATCAGGCCCTGATCAAATCCTGGTTCAATGTTTCCCCGTACCTGCGAATGGCGGCACCATGAAAATACGGTTAGGCATCACGGCTCCGTTGAACATGACCGATCTGACGCACGGCCGGTTTCGTTTGCCGGTCATGCTCGAGCGTAATTTTAATTTGCAGGACAAGCTCAAACATGGGGTGTGGATTGAATCCCGCTCTCAGTTGACGAGCGCTGAACATCTGTTCAAACGCAACGACCTTGAGGAAGGTGATCATGCGTTATACGGTGAGTTGGTGGATGGCGATTTGATCGGCACCGACGCCACTATAATGGTTGAACGACCGGAATCAATTCAGCAAGTGTGGACGGAAGCGTTGGAGCCCGGACATGTTATTATTCAGAAGTTGGAACAACCAACCACTGATTCGACCAAAACGACTGTCATTGTCGTGGATGGATCAGTTTCGATGAGCGATTACAAAGAACAGATAGGTGAAGCATTGGGCGGCTTGTCCTCCATGGAAAGGGTGTTGGTCTCCATTGCGACCGACCAAAAAAGTCCCTTTTACGTCGAAAATACCCCCCGGTTTTTACCGTTGGCAGAGGCGCTCATTCACCTTGAGGATTTCGAGTTTCGTGGTGGTCAGGACAACATCGGTTATTTGACCCAAGCCTGGGACGAGGCTCTTGAGATGGGAGCGGACAATGTGTGGTGGTTGCACGGGCCACAACCGGTGTTGATGGGCCATTTGGAGTCACTACTCCAGCGTATGGAACGTACGAGAGGAAACATCGTTCTGTATGCAGCCGAGATGGAACCGGGTCCAAACCGCGTACTGGAGGCACTTGATGGATGGCATATTTGTCGTGTTCCCCGCTATGAAGCCGTTTCCCAACATCTGGGCTCATGGGTTAACGCACCTCAAAAGCTGAATCCTGAGACAGCATTTCAACGGTCCATGAAATTAAACACCATGGAAACCAACATCACGAAACTCCCACGGGTTTCACGTCATATCGAACGACTGTGGGCCCGGGATGAAGCGGCAAGACTCAAGCGGAATCGACAAACCGAAGCGGCTGTAAAACTGGCCACCAAACATCAACTGGTCACTCCATTGACCGGAGCGGTTGTGCTGGAAACCATGGAACAGTTTGAAGAGATGGGCCTCACGCCGGTTCCCTTGGAGACCGTGCCCAGCATACCGGAACCCGGCATATTGGGACTGTGGCTTTTGGGGGCCGTGACAATGGTATTGAGACTGAAAAAAAGATTCTGAATCAGCCTAATTTTTCTGTGACAATCAAGGGTTCGTGAGATTCAATGATCCCAAGGAGTCGTTCTGCATCAAAAGGCTTAACCAGGTAATCCACGGCACCGAGTTTTTCAATCGCTGGATCTGTTCATTCCTGGCATCTGCACTCAGAATATAAACAGGAGTTTACTTTGTCCGCTCATGCTCCTTGAGTTTAGTCAAAACGACATCTCCCTCGCAGTCAGGCAAATGGAAATCAAGAAAAACCAGGTCGGGTTGGCAATCGATCTCCAATTTCATGCATGCTTCACTGGTCACAGCCGTGTACAAGGTCGCATGATCACTTAATTGAACGACTTGTTCAAAATTGGAATTGAGTTGTCTAATCGAAT
>JAQCFT010000024.1 GCA_027619545.1 Verrucomicrobiota bacterium
AGAAAACCCCCGAAGTTTCACTCCCATCAGGGCCTCACTGAAAGCGCTCGAATCGCCCGCCGAAACCGGAGAAGATCGCGGCAAACCCTACCCGAGCCGAAGCACCGGACGTCGTACAGCGCTGGCAAATTGGATAGTTCATCCCAACAACCCCCTGACCGCACGTGTTGCCATCAACCATATTTGGATGAGGCATTTTGGTGCTCCGTTGGTAGATCCCGTCACTGACTTCGGACGCAGAACACCAGCCCCCAAACTTCAGTCCATACTGGACGATCTGGCAGTGAGATTCATGAACAACAATTGGCGCATGAAGCCCACCCACAGACTGATTGTCACCAGCAAGGCATACCGCAGATCAAGCTCCGACCTGAATGCTGCGCCGGCCAACTTGACATCCGACTCCGACAACCAATACTTATGGCGACAGAATCCCAAGCGAATGGAATCTCAAGTCGTAAGGGATAGTCTGCTTTCTTTGGCCAATCGATTGGATTCACAAATGGGTGGCCCCGATATTGATCCAAGCTCCGGCGCGATTCAGCATCGTCGAAGTTTGTACTTCACCCATTCACGCGACGATCAACACAGATTTCTGAACCTGTTCGATGATGCGTCAATCCTGGCTTGTTACCGGCGCCCGGAAAGCATCATCCCCCAGCAAGCGCTGGCACTTTCCAACAGCCTGCTATCTACCGAAGCGGCAGAAGCCATTGCTGAAACATTGGAGAAAGATCTTGGCGAGGAAGCAACCAACTCCTCGGCCTTCATCAATGCGGCCTTCATACGATTGTTGGGTTGGCGGCCTTCCGAAGAGGAGTTGGAGATTTGTCTGTCCGCGTTGAATCAATGGCAGGCCGAACCTGCGGATTCCAGGAATAATCCCAGCCCAAAGGCGAGTCTTGTTCATGCACTCTTGAATCACAACGATTTTATCACCATCCGTTAAAGGCATGAAAACCCAGCTCAACCGTTCATTGGATCCACATGACATCGTGATCAATCGTCGCTCTTTTCTTTCCCGCTCTGCACTTGGGTTCGGAAGCATCGCTCTTCAGTCTTTGTTGACCCGCGAGGTTCAGGCGGTTCCAGGACCGGGTTTTGGCATGCCGCATCATCCAGCCAAGGCGAAAAACGTGATCTGGTTGTTCATGCGAGGTGGAGTCAGTCACATGGAGAGTTTCGATCCCAAACCCGAGCTCAACCAGTACGCTGCCAAAAGCATAGCGGAAACACCTTACCAGGGGGTTCAGAATCCTGAACTGCTCAAGAAAGTCCGGGTGGTAGTGATCAACGATGCCAATGGCCAACAGCGCAACAAAATCTATCCCTTACAGACCGAGTTCAAGCGATACGGACAATCGGGAATGGAAGTGAGCAATTGGTTTCCTCATATCGGATCCTGCGCCGACGACATTGCGGTCATTCGTTCCATGTGGACAACTGATGACAATCATGGCGCCCAAGTGCAGTTTCATTCAGGGCGACACATGCTGGACGGCAGGTTTCCTACCATCGGCGCCTGGGTCACTTATGGGTTGGGATCGCTCAATGAAAACCTTCCGCAGTTTGTCACAATGGGCCCTCGTTTCTTTGACACGCGGGATGGACATTATTTGGGCCCGGCTTATGATGCAGTGCCTCTCAAGATCGATCCCAAAAACCCTTTGGATTACGCCAAACCCGAACGCTCCATCGGACCTCTTCGACAAAGGCAGGAGTTCGAACTGGTCAAACGACTCAACAGGATGCGCTCCAAACATTTCCCAAACGACGACAAACTGGAAGCCCGCATTCAGTCTTACGAACTCGCATTCCGCATGCAGACCTCGGTCCCTGACCTCTTGAATTTCGACCAGGAACCTTCCCACATACACGAAATGTATGGCATGGATCAGGATGTCACCCGACCATTCGGGCAGCAACTTCTGTCGGCCAGACGTATGGTTGAAAAAGGGGTGCGTTTTGTTCAGATCATGCACGGAGACGGCGCCGCAGGAGCCTGGGACGCACATAGCGGACTCAAAAAGAATCACGAACAACTGTCGGCACAGGTGGACAAACCGATTGCCGGGCTCCTGAAAGATTTGAAACAAAGGGGTCTGTTGGATGACACCATCGTTGTTTTTGCCACGGAGTTCGGACGCACACCCGGTTCACAAAGCAGTGATGGCCGAGATCACCATCCCTATGGATTTTCGGTCTGGATGGCTGGCGGTGGTTTGAAAGGAGGCATCGTTCATGGGGCGACCGATGAAATAGGGTTCCATGCGGTGGAACATCCGCACTACGTCACGGATGTGCATGCCACGATTCTGAATCAACTGGGATTGAATCCACATCGCATGGAAATTCCTGAACACAAACGATTGGAACAGGATTTCGGCCATATCATCCATGACATCATTGCCTGAACCCGGGCATCCTTCTTATGAGAAGCAGCATCCAACTTCTACCTGGTTGTGCATCCATCGAGGCGCTGTTGATGAATCTGGCTGACACGCCGGACGTGGTCCTGCTGCATTCCGCCATGCGTGGTCGCTCGGACTCACGTTATTCCTTTTTTGCTGCGAACCCCATGATGACCATCAAAGCCTACGGCACCGATTGTCATTTACACTACCCTTCCTCCGGCCGAGGCCACACACTTTACGGAAATCCCTGGGCCATCACCGAACACTTCATGCAGCCATTCGAAGTGCTGGAAGAACTGGATTCCCCCTTCCCTTTGGGGGGATGCTTCGGTTATTGGGGCTATGACCTGAAGCAGTTTGTGGAACCGAAGCTGGAACGAAGGGCCATACGCAAAAGTGGTCTGCCAGATGCCTACCTGGGACTCTATGCAAGCTTGCTGATCATTGATCATCATGACAAAAACACCTGGATTGTTTCAACCGGTTTCCGCCCCGATGGATCCAGATCTGGGACAGAAGCCACCAGGCAGACTGATCAATGGAAGCAAATTCTGGATCAATCCCCGGACGTCACACCAAGTCAAATACCTCATGCTTCAACCAAGACCCAACTGACCTGGAGCAGCAATCCCAATCGGGATACTTACATTCAATCCGTCGTCAAAGCTCAGGAGTGGATCGGTCAGGGAGACATCTATCAGGTCAACCTGGCGCGGGAACTTTGCGCGACGATGCATTGGGACGCTGTTACCTGTTACCGCCAATTACAAGCCATGTCCCCTGCCCCCTTCTCAGGTTTTATCAACGAAGGCAGCTTTCAAATTCTGGGAGCTTCACCCGAATCGTTTCTGCGAATGGATGGACGCCACATCCAAACCTGTCCCATCAAGGGAACGCGTCCGCGAGGCACGGATGCTCAAACAGATGCGCAACTGGCCTATGAGCTTCAATCCAGTGAAAAGGAACGAGCAGAACTGTTGATGATCACTGACCTGCTTCGGAACGACCTCGGACGTGTCAGTGAATTTGGAAGTGTCACAACACCGGACTTGATGCGACTGGAGCGGTATCCACAAGTCCATCACCTGGTCTCAACGGTAGAAGGCACCTTGAAAAAGGAAATATCACATTTGAAGGCTCTCTACCATTGTTTCCCGGGAGGGAGCATTACGGGAGCGCCCAAATTTCGGGCCATGGAGATCATCGAAGCACTGGAGCCGGAAACGAGGGGACCCTACACGGGTTCCATGGGTTATCTGGGGTTCAATCAAACCAGTCAACTCAATATCATCATACGCACTGCGATCAAACACCGTGAAAACATTTCATTGCATGTGGGTGCCGGTATTGTAGCAGACTCGGATCCGGAAGCTGAATTTCAGGAAACAGAGGACAAAGCGGCAGGTTTTTTTGCTTCCTTTGCCTCGCTTGCTGAACAGCAGCCTGTAACAAAAGAGTATCAAGGAAACTCTCATTCAAATTGAATCACATTTGAACAAGTGCATTCAGTCCGTCAAAGACAGACCTGATGAAAAAAGGAGTTGGTCAAGGTTCTCTTCTCTACAGACAGGATTTGGATTGGGCGCAGGCAGACGATCAATGGCATTCAGATCCATCATGACACAGAAATCAAAAACCTTCAGCCAGGGCTCATTCTTCCAGCTTCCACCTCGCCTGTCTCAGAACCGCTTTTGAAGAGCCTCTCGGCAATTCATACCAGATCGAAACCAACGTTCCATCCGAAAGCTGAACCGTACTCGGATACCCCAGATCACCCGACGCACCGTCGTCCGACACAGTTAAAGAATCCGACCAATGACGTCCATCGGTGCTCAATCGCACTTGATTGCCATAAGGAGGTTTTCGGTAGCCATAAGTCATCAAAACCCGACCATCGCGTAAACGCAACAAGTGGGAAGGCAACCCCCAGACCCCGATCGACACCGGCTTCGTCCAAGTACGGCCGCCGTCGGTCGATTCACATTGCAGGGTTTCCCTCGAATTCCGGGTATTATGATTCCTGATCTGAACAATGATTCGCTTGTCGATCCATTCGACCGCATGAAGTTCATGATACTCTGAGGGATCATCTCCATCGCGTGCTGGAATTTCTGCCAGCCATGTCCAAGTCCTTCCATCATCGCGCGATTCACTCACCCCGATGCGGCGTTGACCGGTCCACAGTTCTTTTCCGGCATAGATCAATCGACCGTCCGCCAGTTGAATGGGGCCGTGTGGGCTATTGACAATGGTGGGATATTTACCCGACCAGGTTTTGCCTCCGTCCTCAGACCGTATCATCCATTGCCCGAGTTCCGCCATACGCTCATCATCGGTCAAACGATGATGAGCAGCCTGCCATCGTTTCAACTTGTCCGTATGCCATCCACCCTTCTCCAAAGCTTTCTTCAAAATCGGTTCATAGGCCAAGGAAGTAAAAGTGGTCGCCAGCAGGGTTCCTGCCTGAGTTTGCAAAATCCCCGAATCCCGGTCATCCAGCCCACTATCCAGAATCACTCTAGGCCAGCACCAGGAATCCCCGCCGTCCCGGGATTTCATGAATACTACTTGGCCAAACGGGCATACATGTCCTTCCCTCCCTCCGGACCATGAGGCGACCAGGTCACCGTTTTGCGACAGAGCCAAGGTCGGCCAGCCGTGGTAAAACTCGGACTGATGGCTGATGGTTTTCAGATCGATCCTCTTAATGGATGGGGTGGCAGCGCGTGTTCGCACATGCGGGAAACCAGCCAAAGCCACCCCCACCAGAGTGCTTTGCCCCAAAAATTGACGGCGCGTGAAAGTTCGGGAAATATGCATGACAACATCATGGTGACTCTGAGCGCTCAGTCAATGGCGAAAAGACTTCCCGATCCGATCCGACAGAAAGCGTGCGTCTGCAAAGAAATCCTTTCCCCGATCTCCTCAAACAAGTAGGCTTCGTTCCGTATTTGACACATGAAGGCCATTAAAATCGTAGCATATGTCATCCTGTCCGTTCTGGTATTTTACTTCGGATCGGCGTTTTTGAAGGAATACAATAGTATCACCGAGCGGAGCGCCGCCCGGGGAAACTACGATATTGATGACATCGAAACACCCATCTATGACGTGGATCGAGGCACCGATTCCTCATCTTTGGAAATCGAAACACCTGCTGAAGAAAAACCGGCCCCTGATCCAGCATTGAATGGCACTGATCTACTGGAGCACGGGGATGTTTCGGCGGCAAATGCCAGTTCAGACGATTCCAACCCGGCCGAAACCAACGCAGTTGACACCGCAACACAAACTGCGGCCAACGAAACCGCGGCAACTCCCGACAATTCAAATCGCATTGGCTTTTTTACGGGGGGGTTTGTGCTGTCCCTTTTGGCTCTTGGTTTGCTGGCCGGATATGATCTAACACGTTACTCAGCCAACCGCACACTGGATTCCATTTATAACGATGACGGAGTGGGAACGGATGGACATGATCTCTACGAAGCGGCAGAGCAAGAATGGGCGCGCGGAGACTTTCTCGAAGCGATCCGCATTTTGCGTGAATACCTGGAAGTAAATCCCAAGCAACAGCATGCCGCCATCCGCATCGCTGAAATCTACGAGAAAGACCTGAAGAGCCCACTTGCGGCGGCCTTGGAATACGAGGAAATCCTGCAGCAAAAACTGGCCCCGGAACGCTGGGGCTGGGCGGCTATCCATCTTGCCAACCTCTACTCAGGCCCAATGGGCAAACCGGAAAAAGCCATCGATCTACTCAGGCAGTTGGTCGAAAAATATCCCGATACACCGGCAGGTGAAAAAGCGAGTCAGCGCCTGGCTATGATTGATGGGGCTGAGTGAGTCAACCATAGTTTCCTCGGTCAACTAAATCTTTGGTCCGCCTTGCGCGTTTGACCAGACAATCCAATCGGTATTCCGTTTCAATGTCCAGTTGCCTGGCGAGCGTGATGTAAAATTGCCATGGTTTAGAATGAATGGCAAAACGTTATCAATACTCCTGCTCAAACAACCAGTTCAGGCTCTTTCCACTTACCGTGATCACGGATCAAATCCACCAAACGATCTACGGCCTCTGCTTCAGGAATATTGAATTTGACAGGTTGCTTGCCAACGTAAAGGTTGATCTTCCCCGGTGCCCCTCCCACGTATCCGAAATCGGCATCCGCCATTTCCCCAGGTCCGTTCACGATACACCCCATGATGGCGATCTTGACTCCGGTCAAGTGCCCGGTCCGTTCCTTGATGCGGGCGGTCACCGATTGCAAATTGAACAAAGTCCGCCCACAGGAAGGACAGGCAACGTAATCGGTCTTGAATGAACGACAACCAGCCGCCTGTAAAATTGTGTAAGCCAACTCAACTGCCTTCTTGGAAGCAGTTTCGTTGCGAACCAGAATCGCGTCCCCGATACCATCGGCCAGCAATGACCCCAGGCTCACCGAGGAACGAAGCAGCGCAATGTCGGAAGATAGCGTTACCGACGGATCCAGTGTATCCTTAAGCAATATCGGATACTCACATCCCTCGGCTTTCAAACGCGAAGCAAGCAATCGAAAAGCGGTGATCACCGGCAGTGCCACTCCATCTTTAACTGTAATCAATGCTGGCTCACCAGGGCTTTCGAATGTTGAGGTCGGATCGATTTCGTGAACGGTCAGTGTGTCATAGTTGGCTTCAGCCTGGATAACTTCCGGTTTATCGGGGCGAGGAGGCATCGCCTCATACTGATCAGTCGTCCCGAGCACACGAATCGTTTGATCGCCTCCACATGAAATGTCTCCGGATAATTTCAGCTCACCACTTTTTCTCCGTGAAAACTCAAAGGGATCAAAGGATAGTGGAGCTTCGTCAAATTCCTTCGCCGACTGGGTTAAATGAGGGATTTGGTCGAGTAAATCACGGCAGACGGGAATCTCATTCGGAGCATCCTCGGTCAAGGAAACCCGGATTGTATCCCCCAACCCGTCGCAGAGCAAAGCACCGATGCCGATAGCGCTCTTGACACGACCATCCTCCCCATCGCCTGCCTCTGTCACTCCAAGATGAATTGGATAATTCCAGTCCGCCCCCAACTCATTCAAACGAGCCACCAGCAGTCGGTAGCATTCGATCATGACTTTGGGATTGCTGGATTTCATGGAAAACTTGAAGTTGTGAAAATCCAATCTTCGAGCGATGCGGGCAAACTCCAGGGCGCTTTCCACCATCCCCAAAGGGGTGTCTCCGTATCGATTCATGATCCGGTCACTCAGGGAACCATGGTTGGTCCCGATCCGGAGCGCACGTTTCAGGTTTTTACATTGCTCTACGAGCGGAGCAAACTTCTCTTCGATACGGGCTAGTTCTTCTTCATACTCCTCGTCGGTGTAATCGCGGGTTTTGAATTTTTTCGAATCCGCATAATTCCCGGGATTCACACGGACCACTTCCACCCACTTGACCGCTTCCATTGCGGCTTCCGGCTTGAAATGAATATCGGCCACCAACGGAACATGGCAGCCTCTGGATCGCAACTCGCGCGCAATGTGTTCCAGGTTCGCGGCGTGACGAACCGTTTGCGCGGTAATGCGCACCAGCTGACAACCCACAGCCGCCAGATCAAGGGTCTGTTGAACGCATGCCTCGGTGTCCAGCGTATCGCTGGTGATCATGCTTTGATAGACGATCGGATGTCCCGCTCCCAGCGAAACGGTCTGCTCGGGATTGGATATCACTATCTCGCGCGTAAGCCTGCGCGCATATCGGTAGCCGGACTCGTTGTAACGCATGCGAATTACTGATCGACAGTCACCGTGCTTTCCACGGGTTCAAATTTGATTTTATAGGTCTTTTCCTTGGCACCGCTTCCCAGATCCTGAACATCAAAGAAGCTCACATAAAGCATGTAGCCAATGACCAGCAAGGCGAAACCTGTCTGAACATAGTTCAAGATGAAGAAAGGAATGGGACGCCGAATGATCCCTTCGATGCAGGCCATCACAATATGACCCCCATCCAGAACAGGGACCGGAAGCAGGTTCAACAAGGCAAGATTGACGTTCAGAATGACGCTGAACCACAGCGCCAATCTCCATCCGTAATCACTTTGGAACAACATGTAGTAAATACGCATGATCCCAACCGGACCGCTCAGATGTTGAGCGCCGATATCGGATCCTTTGGTGAACAAAGCTTTAAACGTGTTGACCATCGCCATGACGCTGGCTTTGATCTGATCGTTTGGCCCGGGATGACTGATTGTCATGCTGCCGTTGAGATCCCATTTGATTCCCAACATGGGTCGTTGATCTTCCTCCGGAGGAGCTTCTCCTTCGTAGGATGGTATTACTGCCTTGACCGCAAATTCCTTCAGTTCCCCTTTTCGTTCCACCTTGAGTACCAGTTCAGAGTCAGGATTATCATCGATCACCTGACTCAAAGCACGAGGATGGAAGATTGGAACACCATTCACTTCCTTGATGATGTCATTGGGTTGCATCCCGGCCAAAGCGGCGGGGCTGTTCTTTTCAACACCTGCAACCAAAGGAGTTTGAAAGGGTGCTATCTGGATCTGGCGAAGATTACCACGCTTGTACCACTCTGCGTCCTGCTTCTCGGGCACAGCCTCAAAAGTCATGGCCTGTCCGTCGCGTTGAACCGTGACAGGAATGCTTTCCCCAGTACTACTAACGATCTGCCAGGTAACCGCATCACCGATGCCGGACCAACGGGTCACATCGGAACCATTAACATTCTGAATGACATCCCCTGCCAGCAAGCCGGCTTTTTCAGCCGGAGAATCCGGGAAGACATATCCAATGGTTGTGGTCGTATCCGTCTCGCTGACCGGTTTGCCAATTCCCCAGATCAGCACAGCAAACAAATATGCCAAGCCAAAACTGAACAACGGACCGGCAAATGCCACGATGATCTTGTCCACCACACCAATAGGGGGGAGATTTTTGTGTTCTGTTTCCCCCTTGCCTTCAATGGCTTCCATGGGAGCCATCTGAGGGAGGGCGACAAAACCACCTGCGGGTATGCTACCAAGGCTGTATTTGACGCCTTTGAATTCACGCTCCCACAACGGCTTACCAAACCATATCCCAAACCGTTCAACGACCAGACCGCGCCACTTGGCGGCCAGAAAATGTCCTAGTTCGTGGACGATGATCAGGATGTTGAACAACACGATCACTTCCAACAAAATGAATAAAAAATTCAAAACTTCCATAGAGTTCTTAAAAGCATCAGACCATTTCAATCAGGTCCATGTTCACAAATGAGGATGAAACATAGCGGGTTGGTCGGGATAATCAATGGCTGATTTCCCTTAGTTACCCCCCAGCTTACGAGCCATTTCCAAAGCAAAATAAGTTAAAATCAAGTCCGCCCCCGCTCGTTTGATAGCCAATAATGATTCATCACGGGTTCGTTCCAGATCCAACCAGCCCTTCTGAGCAGCTGCGTGAATCTGGGCATATTCACCGGAAACCTGATAAGCAGCCAGAGGCAAATCCGACGCACGACGCAATTCAGCAATGATGTCCAGATAAGGCCCGGCGGGTTTAACCATCAACAAATCCGCTCCTTCTTCTTCATCCAAAAGAGCATCCCTGATCGCTTCCCGGGGATTTGCAGGGTTCAATTGATAGGTCCCTTTATCCAAATAAGCCTTTCCAGCAGCCGATTGACTCCCCACCGCATCTCTGAAAGGCCCGTAATAGGCTGAGTTAAACTTCGCGCTATAAGCCAAAATACTCACATGAGACAGTCCGGCATCATCCAGTGTCGATCGAATCGCGCCCACCCGTCCATCCATCATGTCAGACGGAGCCACCCAATCCGCCCCCGCCTCAGCCAACACTCTGGCCATCTGAGTGAGCATGTTCAAGGTGGCATCGTTGTCCACGTCGGTTTGGCTGGAATTAAGCACCCCGTCATGACCGTGACTCGTGAAAGGATCCAGAGCCACATCGGTGATCACCGTGATTTCGGGCACGGATTTCTTGAGGGCTTGGACAGCACGCGGCGTTAATCCCCCCGGATCCACAGCTCCACTGCCAAAAGGATCTTTGATGTCAGGAGGATTGCATGGAAATAAAGCTACCGCCTGCACCCCTGCATCGATCAGTTTGCGGCATTCCTCAACAATACCGTCTATGGACAAGCGAAACACTCCAGGCATGGAATCCACCGGTTCCGGTTCCGAAAGATTTTCTTTGACGAACAACGGCGCGATCAGGTTCTCGGGACGCAGATGCGTCTCCTGCACCATGGATCTCACGCGTGGATTACTGCGCAAACGACGCATTCGCACAGGTAAATCGTAATATGTCGATGAATGACTCTCTGACATGACCTTGAAAGAATGAGAAAATTTCTACCCGACTTATTCCATGCGCATCAAATCAACCCGTGCGCCGCCAGCACCGCTTTCAACTTGTCACGATTGGCATCCGACATTGGCACCAGGGGCAGGCGCATTTCCTGGCCGATCAACCCCATGAGATGCAGCGCCTCCTTGACCGGAACCGGGTTCGTTTCGATGAACAAGGCTTTAAACAAGTCGTAATACTTGGCGTGGGTGGCAAGGGCATCGGAAGTCCGCCCCCCGGCAAAATCACGCACCATGGAAGCGATCGGTCCCGGAATGATATTGGAAGCCACACTGATGACTCCCTGGGCACCCACCGACATGAAGGGAAGTGTCAATCCATCATCACCACTGAGGATCGTAAAATCATTCCCCAAGGCATGCCTCAATTGACTCACCCTATCGGCATCACCACCGGCTTCCTTGATCCCGATCACATTGGAACAGGAATCCGAAAGCCGTTTGACCGTGCCGATGTCGATCGCAACCCCGCATCGTCCGGGAATACTGTAAAGGATGATTGGCAAATCGACCGCTTCCGCGATCGCTTTAAAATGCTGATAAAGGCCCTCCTGTGAAGGTTTATTGTAGTAAGGAGCCACCTGCAAGGAACCATCGGCTCCGCGTTTTTTGGCTTCACGCGTCAGGTAAATGGCTTCCTCTGTGGCATTACCACCGGTTCCGGCCAGGATCTTCACCTTTCCTGCGGCGCATTCTACCGCCAACTCGATCACTCTCAGGTGTTCCTCGCAATTAAGCGTGGGCGATTCTCCGGTGGTTCCGACGGGCACAATGCCGTCCACACCGGCGTCTATCTGCTTCCGGAGCAAGGAACGCAGTGCTTCCTCGTCAAGTTTCCCCGATTTAAAAGGTGTTACAATCGCCGTAAAAGTGCCTGTAAACATGTTGATAATCTCTAATCCAATTCAATTTCGCCGGTAAACACAAAATCGGCAGGCCCGGCAAGCCGCACGTCTGAAAATCGCCCATCTTGTTCCACAAAAGAAACCTGTAATTGATCACCGCTCTGCACCTGCACCGTCACGGGTGATTTGAATCCATGCAGTCTGGCCGCAACCATCGCCGCGGCGGAAACGCCGGTCCCACAAGCAAGCGTCTCCCCCTCCACTCCGCGTTCATAGGTGCGAACGCGTATGTGTCCAGGCTCAAGGATCTGCACGAAATTGACGTTCGTTCCTCTGGGGGAAAAGTGTGCATGATACCGAACCCCCGCCCCAAGCTCCTTGACCATCGCCTGATCCGCATCCGGAACGAATACAACCGCGTGCGGCACCCCGGTATTGATGGAATGTACACTGAGCGTTTGCCCATCCACCTCCAATTTGGCATCCAGAGACATCGGGCCGGGAGGTGTCAAGCTGACGGTGACGCGTGCTTCATCGAAAGAAGCCGAAATAATGCCCGCCAAGGTCTCAAAACTCAAGCCACCGCCCCCCCCCGCAAGGCTCCGGGTAAAAGCGGCAAAACATCGGGCACCATTGCCGCACATTTCGGCATCGCTTCCGTCGCTATTATAAAATTTCCAGGACCAATCTGCATTCCCTTTCTTATTAGTTTCCAGCAACATCAACCCATCCGCCCCCACACCCGCATGCCGATCGCACATACGCGCAATCTGCCCCGGATTCAGGGTCAGGTTCTGGTGTCGATTATCGATGAGAATGAAATCATTCCCCGCACCGTTCATCTTGGTAAAAGAAATACGCATCAATCGCCCACAACCTAACGAGCCCCTTTCACGTAGGAAAGCCCAAAGTCAAAAAGTTCAGCGCAAAATAAAATAAAGATTGACTTTCCCGACTGTCTCTGACATGAAAATGCAAGTTAGGGGTTGTTGCCTACTGATTGCAGACGGGTTCCGTCTTCAGGTGACACAGCTTCCTGACATGGACGAACACTAGTAGTTCATGGACTTCCCATGAGCGGCTGGTGTTTTTTTTTACCCTGAACACGAAAACGAATTGTCCACAGGACAACTGACACAACACCCAATATGATCGCTACGGCAGAATTAATCCAAAAACCAACAGATGAAGATATCGCACTCCAGGCATACCTTCTCTGGGAACAGCATGGCTACCCCCATGGAAGAGACAAAGAGTTCTGGTATAAGGCCGAGGAAATGCTCTTCCATAGAATAGAAAAAGAAACGACCCGGATCGAATCCGAAGTGAGGGAAGTCAAAATCAAGGCAGGCCGACGTTCAAGCAGTGAAACTTCATCCAAAACCGGCGAAGTAGCGACTCTCACTGCCAAAAGCAAACCAGCCGCGACCCAAACCAAGGCTAAAAAGCAACCTGCAACGAAAAAAGCAGCCGCGAAAAAAACGGTGAGTCCAGTTGCGAAAGCAACGGAAAAACCGAAAGCCACCCCCAAGAAACCGGTCGCCGCCAAAGCAAAGGCAAAAACAGCCAAAGCAAAAACCAAAGCAACAAAGTAACCAACTTTAATAGTCCCGGTTGATCGTGTCGTTGACTGGTTGAACTCAATATTTGGGAAGCGTTTGCGCTTCTCAATTCCAGGACACCGCAGGCGGGTTTACTCCCGAATAAAGCCGAAGGATTGATTTCCTTCGGCTTTTGTTTTGTCACACTTCGCACCTGGCTTAATTCGAGTCAAAACGTGGCTCCACAGGTGGCTTTCCCGACCATTCGGAATAGGGCGGTTCATAAGGTTCGAAGGTTTCGTTCCCTAAAAGCACATCCGCAATATGCCTCGTCGGCACCGAGACACTACCATACACATCTGAATAACCCGTCACCCTTTCCTCTGAGGAACTTTGTGGCTTAAAGATCATAATCGAGCCATCCTGCAATATGATGCGCACGCTTCCCCTGACAAACGGTTTTCCGGTCATCGGAGCACCCGATCCAACACCATCCCCTTCATACATTTCGCCTTGAATGTCGACAATACGCGCACAGAGATCTCTTGAAATGTGTCGTTCCTTTAGTTTGGATTCGAACCGTACATGTTGTTCCCCCACCCCTATCAAACGCCCCCGTATCATATCGCCATTGCGCGCCACCAGAATGTGCCGGTCCGGTTGTTTCCGCTTGAACCGAGGTGTGTGCAAGGCTCTTTCCCGTGATCTCAAGTCCGCCTGAACACCTTGCCCCTGCAGATTGTTCTGACGTGTCCCCTTGTTTGCAGGACGGTAAAGTTGTTCAACAGTCAGAAGATTACGGTCGGGATCAAAATCAATCGCCTTGATCAAGGTCGCTGAAATCTTGTTGGTCTCAAGAACGGGCGAAGAGAACTCCAATACATCCTGATCGTAGGCTATCACTCGACATGGAATCACCTCCCCTGTTTTCAGAAACACCATGCTCGAGGCATCAGTCAGGTACCCGGGGAACTCGTATGGAAGAGCTTCTTCGTCACGAATGACCCTGGCTTTGCCCAAGTCTGACAACTTCAAGGGAGCCACTGCGCCAGCAGGGGTCCATCCCAAGGGGGCATCCGGAAGCCCAAATGAAAGTTTCCCCCGGATCTTTCCTTCTGGCAGGATCAACTGATCCCGATACTCCGAAGGTGAAGTAGCCAAAGATGGGGACGCATTGAATCGAATCGCAGACGCGCCCGACAAATCACACGATACCGGTTGTCGGGTAAAGACCGTCTTAAACCCCATCTGATGACGATCCACTGCCACCATCTCACCTCGAATCACACCTCCGTCCTGATAGGATAATTCCGTAGCATCCTGCACTGGATCCAGAACGGCTTCGGGACGATCAACTCTTCCCAACCGGTCAAGTTCGAACGTTGATATTTCACCTTTTTCGTTTTGGACGGACATCTGCTGATCGCGAATATCCAGTCGCCCGTACAGGACGGTTCCATCGATCAGATAAACCCGATCCTGTGCGACATCCAGTTGTTCCTCATTCAAAACCTTGGGTGAACGCAACAGACTTAATCGCCGAACAATCAAATCCTCCCCCAGATTACGCACATATATTCCCGAAGCGCCAGCCTGCAGGTCCACATCATCAATCGACACCAGCAATCGCCCGCTCATTCCGAATACATCCACATGACGACGGGGAACATCCAACAACATCCTTAGACGAACATCTCTTTGATCCTCTTCCGGAGTCAAAACGGTTTCGAAAATGTTGTTTTGAATGACAGCAATTTCATTGCCCCAGCTTTCCAATCTCAAAGCGCTTTTTTCCTCGGCACTGTATTCGTCCCTTCCGAATGCAATGACGAACCTTGGATTCGATGAGGAAGCCAGTTCTACATTCATTTCAATCCGGCCCTGCATCTCAAAATCACGAAACAATGCGGACCGCACCAGTTGAGTCGTCGGATGAGCACCTAGCCCGGCATGCCATCCGGACTCACGATTGGTTCCGACCAAGGACCGGTTCTTGAACCCTGGACCGGTCCACCAGACGCGAAGTTCTCCCATCCCTTCACCATTCAGGTATTCAACCCGCATGGCATGCGAGCCGACTTCCAGAGAAATATGTTGACTGACCACACCTTCTTCCAACGCTTCCACAAGCAATTCGCCGTCGATCCACAAACGCATTCGGTCATCCGCAGAAACATGAAATTCATGTACCGCCGCATCTTCAATCTGCAGGTGCCCTTCAAACACCATGGCAAAATCCTGTTTCGCATCGGAAATGCCCAAATCGAAATAACTCGACGCCAAGCGCCCCTCCTGAACGGCCTCAAGACCGGATAAATCTGGAAACGGACCAACCAACCATTCCTTATCCGCCCGATAAACACGATAACTCAGGTTCTGAATGGGGCCACCCAGTGCCACTTCCCAATCACGAAATCTCGAACCGTCAAATATCAGGTTAGGCTGTTCAATCCTGTGAAGGGAATAAATCGCGTCCCTCAATACACTCAAGCGACCATGGCGTTTGCTTTCAAAGATCAAAGTCTGATCATCCGAACCGACCAAATCAGCCACCAGCAGATCTCCCCCGACGGTAGCGATCCGAAAAGCTCCCTCGGCTTCGTTTTTTTCCTTTGGAAATTGAATCGAAGCCAGCGATGACGCTTCGATGATCATGTCGTCATCAAAGATCGAGGAGGCCCAACGAATCTGATTACCTACACTCGGAAGCAGCTCACCTGGAATTTCATCGCCATTCTTCCAGTGCAACACAATGCCTTCCCCATGCTCAGCTCCCTGCAACTGAAGATAACACAGAGTCGCAGCACCAAATAAAAGGCGCCAAATCAAATATCGAATAACAGGATACATCCTCATCGCTCGTAAACAGGCAGCAACCTATAATTCAAAGCAAGGGTCAACACGGCCATCCCGGTTCCAAAAGCGGGCCCATGATCGCTCGCAAAACTTCCATCATCCGCCTGGGATTCCTGGAGTTGATCAATGATCCGCCGATTCCATACTTTCCAAGCCTCAAAATCACTCTGGAACAATGCCTGTGCCATGTAATAACGATGGTACTCGGGATGCCGAACCACGTCCTGGTCCAGATTGCTTTTGATATAACCGGCAACGGCCAGATATTCCTGAGTCTGCTTTCGTTTTCCAATGGCATAGACGAGAGTGGCAATGGCCGAACGCGTCAAACTTTCACCACTGCCCTGAGACAATTGATACGACACTGAACCGCTCCTCATGGTGCTTGCCCTAAAATAATTCAAGGCGCCTTCGATGGCTTCGTTGGGAATTTCCACGCCGGCATTCCGGGCACCGAGTAATCCCATCAACACTGTCCCGGAAACCGTCGTGTCGGCGTCCTGAGACTCGGGTGAATATCGCCATGCCTTGTATGGGTTCTTCTGCTGAGCAGTCAAGGTGCACCGGACAGCCAACTCAAGGGCTTGAGCAATCGATCTTCGCTCATCAGCCGGCACCTCGGATCCTTTCCATAAAAGATCCTCGTTAACCACACCATAAGCCTCGGAAAGCGCCAGGGTTGCAAACCCATGATGATACATGGGACCGTGCCCCGGCCCGCTGGTCACCCCGGTCACTGGGCTTTGATTGGAAATGATGTAGCGCAAAGATCGGCGGATGGGTTCCGCATATGGCCCGTAGTCCGGATCCTCTCCACTGGCCATCATGGCCATGACGCATATCCCGACCACACCCGAACCATAACCATCTCCACCCGGCCAACTCCCATTTTCCGATTGATCAGACACCAGGAATTTCAATGCCCTCTCATGGATGACCTTGACGGAGGCTGGAACACTTTCACCGTACTGAACGGTGGCAATTTGTGCAGACAGATCAGATGAAACGCCCGAAGGAGCAAGGAGCGACAAAGCAAGTCTGATCACGAGATATAATGAAGGCCGATTATTCACGAAGATTCCTTTCCAGTGCGCTTAAGTAAGCGTCCAATCCCTGACGGAATTCGACGGGCAGTTCGCGTCCGGAACGACCGGTCGCCTGCCCTGCCACACGTTCTTCTATGTAGGCGTCCAGAGCGTCGTCCCCGATCCCCATCAGCAGAAGCGCAGGCGTCTGGGTGGGGTTCGCCTTGGTCACCGTGGCTGTATTGGGAACACGCCCCGTTTCCAGCAGAATCTCGATGACCTCTGAAATGGCGGCAATGGTGTCAGGGCCGGTTTCCTCATCGGCCAACCGGGTCACCACCTCGTCCATCACGCTGGCAGCTTCAGTCAGTTTCTGCATATGCTTTTGCATCATCGGGTGGCCTGCTTTCGGCAACGCTTTAATATCCTCGCGCAGTCCGCGTGCATGAGTGGCCATGTCGCTTTGGGTCTGTTCGAGAGCCTTGGATCGTTGGGTGATTTCATCTGTGTGAAGTGCGTGACGCGCGTGATCCAGTTCACGCGTCTCCTCGCGAAGTTCAATTTCCTGATGAATCAGGCGCACCACTTCCAGAATGATTTCCGGAGGCAGGTTTGGCAATTCGATGTCGTCGGATTCGCCGTCGGATGGCTCGGGAGGAGGCAAGGGATCCACCAATTGCTCAGCCCACCGGTCCAGTGTATCCGCCCAATACTCACTGGCGATCGTGGCGTTCCCGACCGCATTGTTTTGGATGTAACTCTTGATGTCCTTGATCTCCTCAACCACATCGGAAGTCTGCATTTCGTCCAACACCCGGGTAAACTTGTCCGAGGGGCGACGCTCGGCGTAGGCATCCATGTCTTCATGAATCGTGAGCACCTCCTCCGATGCCGCCAGCTGCAAATCACCGAGGATGTTACGAGACGTCGCATCGTTAATCTCCCCGGCATCCAGACCGAACCCGTCCAAATCGTTCAATTCGGAAGCCAGTTCGAGTTGCTGCCTCGCGGCCGATTTGAGGCGCTTGACAAACGTGCTGTTTTCAAAACTAAGGAGTAATTGCTGCAACTCCTGCGCCACCTTTGCAAAACTCGCGATCAGGTCCGCTTGAACTTCCACCGCTTTGGAAACCAATTCCTTGTTGGATTCCTCGGGCTTGGACTCCATTTTTGCCTGTTCTTGTTCTTCCTGCGGAGGTCGGCCACTTCCACGCAGCGTGGTGGAAGGCAAGCCGAGGCCTCCCTGGACCTGTGGAGATTCTTCCGAGGAGGCCTGTGCCGGCTCGTTCGGATTAAAGCCTGATTCCGTGTCCCCGATACCAGGCGTGGGGTTGGGTGGGGCATTGCCGGATGAAGCCTCACCGGTTTCCGCTTTGCTCCGATCCACACTTGCAGTCTGGGTCGCCTGACTGCCGGATGTACCATCGGTAACAGCTTCAGGCAAATCCTTGTCCGGTGGACCGGACCGAACATGATCACCGGAAGGCATGTCCGGAGCGGAAGGAGATCCAGCGGGTTCGTTTTTTGTGGCGGAAGCCATTCCGGATGACGCCTCACTGGAAGCCATCGAACTTTCACTTCCCAGTTGCGAAGCTTCGGAAGGCCGAGTGTTCAATGAAGGGGATTCGGCGCCTTGAGCGAGCAAAGAGGCGACGGAAGGCATTTGCTGACCTGCAATCGATTCAAGTGCTCGAATGGTTTCCGCCCACATGCTGAGCTGGGCCGGATCAAAGGATGTGTTGCGCGCGGCATCCTGGACGAGCTCCTTGCCGACACGGATCAAGGTTTCCAGTTTATCCGTATTCGAGCGCTCTGCTGCCGCCTGCGCTTGAACCTGTTGTCGACGTTCGGGCGTGTCCAGCTCCTCCCGGCTCAATTGACTCAGGGCTTCGTTCGTTTGATGAAGCTGCAATTCCCGTTCGTAAATTTCCTGCGAAACACCCGCCCAAAGTCTCATTTGTTCTGTCACCCACTGATAATGATCCTCCGGTGCCATGACATGCACCACCATATAAGGCGAATAAGACCGTGGACGATCCGGGAAATAATCCGTGGCGTAGGCGCGCAATTGTATACTCTGGGGCTTGAGCTTTTCACGTAATGCCGAGAAGGTCGCCGCCACCGACAAACGATCGTCCTTGGGTCCACCCGCCGCCACGGTTTTCTCTCCTTTGGTGGGGCTGGGATTCAAAACCGGATCTTCAATACCCGCCCATTCGATTCCCAGCTGTTGAATCCCAAAATCATCGCTGGCGACAATCTCGAATGAAATCAATTCGTTCGGCAACACCACCTGATTGTTCTGAAACCGGGCCAAACTCACACTCGGCGCCTGATCTCCCCTTACTTCAACGCGCATCACCTGTGGCTCTCTGGGTTCAAGTCCCAACACATCCTGCCAGTTCAAAGG
Organism: Verrucomicrobiota bacterium; assembly: GCA_027619545.1. Lineage (GTDB taxonomy): Bacteria > Verrucomicrobiota > Verrucomicrobiia > Limisphaerales > AAA164-E04 > AAA164-E04. Next base: position 19,472 of record JAQCFT010000024.1, read on the forward strand.
ATATTCACCCGATGCCTCTACCAGCACCGGTTCCGTGGACAAGGAGGCGCCCGAAACGGATTGAGGGTTGCCATTGAGCGTCGCCAATTGGAGTTCCCGGGTGGCGGAGGCTCGAAACGATAGTCGGCTCCCCTTCACGAGACTGACCATCCCTCCCCGAACGTCCTCAACGATCGGATCGTTTATTTGCAGATAGTCAGGCAAGGTCGACTCTGCAAACAGCTCGTTCAAAGCAGGGCGAATCCTGGGACGAACCGGGATCTGACGGCGGGCGTCGCCGACTTGAATATCCAACGATGCATCCAGGGTTTGAGGCGGCATCCCGAACAGAAAAACATCGCCATCGCGCTCGGCAGACACCGGCATCTGCGAACCATACTGCGCCTGCCCCACAGCAGGCTTCCAGGGAGCATCCGGCTTGAGCCGAACCTCATACTGGAACGGCTCGGCATAAGGAACGACATGAGGAGTGGATTCACCTTGCAACTGCGCGAAGGTATAACGGTCAAGCTGTTTCCAGGGCATCATCCAACGCAATAGCGCGTTACTGCTGGCGGCGGGAGAAAACAAACAAAGCAACAAGGCGAGCCCGCAGGGCACCCCCGCAATCCAGCCCCATGTGACATGTCGTGGGAACGGGACGGCATCGCTGAGATCGCGTTTTCCCATTTCTTCGTCGACCTGCTTCATGGCGGCCTGAACCAGATCCTTGCTTTTGCCATGTTGCCGGACATTCAAGGCCAGTTCGACAATACCCAGCAAGTGATCGCCAAAACGCGGGTATTTGTAACGCACCAATCGGGCGGATTGATCCAGGGTCCGGTTCTTCCAGACCCAGGTCCTCAGCTTCAGAGGCAAACAAACCAGACACCCCACACTCCCTGTTGTCACAATCAAGGCCCTAACCCATTTGGGTGTATCCCACCATCGATCGAGTCCGAACACCAACAGGTAGGAAATCACCCATCCAAACAGGGCGATCAAAATCCCCTCAGCGATCTTGATCCTCCAAACTTTTTTTTGGAATTCAACCAACGATGACTCCAGCCTGGGCGGCAGTGCCACTCGGTCGGTCTCGTTGTGTTGTGGTTGATTGTTTTGCATGTTCGATTTGATCGCGTGCTTAAATAGTGCCAGTCATTTTCCGTCCGATCCAAAAGATTCCCATCATAAAAATCAGAAAACCACACCACACCGGATGCGCCCACAAACGGGTGCGATGCAACACCGGATCCGGTTCCGGCATTTCGCGCAGGTGTTGCAGCAAACGATCCACTTCGTGCATGTCCACCATTTGCCCGTGAGTGACCGACGCAATCTCTTCCAGCACATCGAAACGAGCCTGACGTCCCTGCCGTTCCCGATGGGCTCCATAAACCGATAAATCCGTTTCAATGGAAGCGCCGGTTTCTTCACTCCTCGCTTTCAGTCGATAATTGCCGGGTTCTTTCGGAGCAAATGTTCCGCTGAACAATCCACGCGCGTCCCCTTCTCCGGGTTGCAAACGAATCGATTCCTTTTTCCCGGAAGGCGCCTGAGTTTCCACCACAACGGAACCTTCATCCTGAAATCCGCCCAGTTCGTCCAGCACATTGGCGTTCAATGTCACCTGATCATCCACACGAGGCCGTTCGGGAGAAAAGAACAGGCGCATGGATTTTCCCTGGGCTTTTTGACGTTGATACGCCATCCAACGGGCCACTTGTCCCCAGAACCGATAATGGTAACGATCTTCCACCCCTTCACGCCATCGCCAGGCGCCGTCCGTCCCCATGAACAACACTTTGCCGGTTCCGAAGGTTTTGGTCACAATCAAGGGAACGCGTCCTGCCTCGGCCGAAGCTCGCTCGTGCACTGCCAGGATCTCTGTTCCCACCTTGGCGCGCTGGATGCCCGCATACCAATTGAAACCGGGAAGCCGCCGCCAGATCTCGGCATTCTCATCGTCCGTGTCCGCCAGCTTGGTCAACAGACTGCGACGTCCCGATTCTGTCAGTGAAAAATGGCCTTTGTCCGGAGACCCGATTCCTTTGGGTTGTTCGGGATCAGTGATCACCGGATACAACTCTTCCAGCGGACTGGATGCCAACGATTCCTGCCACCCATATCGTCCGGGAATAAATACCAAACCGGAAGCCTGTGAACTGACCAGTTGTTTCAGATCGAGCGTCTGTTCTTCCGTCATCTGCTTGGGCCCGATCCCGACATCCCCGAGGAACACCACATCAAATCGGCTCAACTCACTGGCCGTTGGAAATTCCTTGATATAGGATCGCCCACCTCCAACTTGCGGCAGTTTGGGATGAAACAGCAAACAGGTGACCTCCACCCCCGGATCCCGCTCCAGCGCATTGCGCAGATATCGATACTCCCAGCGCGGATAGGATTCGACCACCAACACCTTCAACTGTTCTTTGCGGACCGACATGGGAGCCGTGATACGATTGTTTTCTTCAATCAGGTCCATGGAGTCTTGCGTCAACACCAGTTCCAACTCCACATCCCCGACCGCTCCTGGGGTCCAGGTAAGACTCTGTGTTTTCTTTCCCATCGCGGCAATCTGAACCAATTCTTCCGCCACTTGTTCGCCATCGACATACAAGCGCACAAACACATTCCGATCCTGCCCAAGCGAACTCGACACATTGAACGGAATCCGCAAGGGTTTGTGGGCCACCGCAAACGTGGGAGCGTCCATCCCCACCAGTTCCACATCGGGCAAAGGCGTCCTGCTGCCAATACCTACCGCAAACACCGGGACGCCTTTCATGCGATAACGGGTGGCGGCCTGAATGGGGGGCTGTCCGAAATTCCAATCACCGTCCGACAACAACACAACGCCTCGCAATTGGGAATGGTTTTCAAGGACCTGCATCAGTCCGGCATTCAAATCGGAAGCTTGTTGGGACGGTTCCAACTGAGATGAAAACGTTTCAAAAACCACTCGAGTCGACCGGGCATTTTCAGCCGACGAAAAGTCCCAATAAGCATCTTCCATGAATGGTACGATGGCCTTTTCCCGACTTCGGATCTGCCGGTCGGCCGAGGTATCATCGATAACATCCTTGGTTTGCATGCTGTCGGACACATCCGTCAACACCACCAGCACATCACTCTGATCCGATCTGCTGAAACTCACCCATTCGGGCTGCCACAAAGTCACCACCACCAGCAACAGCAACACAAACCTCAACAGCTCCATCCAGCCAATAGCCGGACGAAACCCGCTGCGACGCCATGCCGTCCAGCAAAAGTAAACCGCCGCGACCAGGATACCCAGTCCGAGAAACGTCGCCAGTCCACTGGGCAAAAACGATAATCCTTCCTGTCCCATCATCAGGCGCCTGCCTCCTTTCGTGATGGAAAACCAGAGGTTCCCCCCACCTTACGGCCATCGGACGGTTGCGCCTTTTCCGGGAGGCACAAGCCGGCTTCCGCCAGCAACGCCAGCGCCATCAGGATCAAAAAGAATTTCCATACTTCACTCGCCAGGGAAGCCTGATCATCCACTGTATCCTGGATCTTCTGCAGAGTCATGCCTTCAAACAAAGGATCCACCAACCCCTCCGAAAGCAGTTCCACGTCATCCTCATCCGGGCTGCGGTTCAAAGCCACCCACTCGTCTCCCTTGCGAAAAACACCGGCGTGCATCCCCCGGTCAGACAAGATTGTTGGTTCGGCCACCAGGTTCATCACTTCATGATCAGCCAGATAAGCGACCCACTCGCTGCCGGCATTCAAATGATTTGCCTTGGCAAGCGATCGGCTTCCGAGTTCCAAAGAACGCTGGAGCATCACGTAAAAGGAAACCGCGTCTCTTTCCATCGAGGAAAATTCATCGGAGGGCAAGGTGGCACAAAAATAAGCAGCGCCCTTTTGAAGATTGGCCCGCACCAGAAACGGATCATCCTTACCGATGCGCGCAAGGGTTGTTCCAAAGGTTCCCTGATCGGAAAAAGAAATGGCGCAACGTTTCTGAGCACGCAATTCATCCAGGGGAAGAGCCTGTCCGCTGTCCACTCTCCCCAACAAATCCGCATCATCCCGCCACCAGCTGAGTGATCGGTCGACATCATCTTCAAGAACATGCCAACCCGCCCACTGCATTCCAAATATTTCACCGTTGCCGGGCGATTCCGGTGGGAAAAAGAAAACGACCCGCCCGGAAGCCACAAACCGTTCGATTTCCTCCGCAACCACACCGGAAGGCAAAGGCGCTTGCCAAACCAGCAAGGAGGTTTGGTCCCAATCGATGTTACCCGCTTGCAGACTGGTCACCACCTCGGCCTCATGTTCCAACCCGGTTTCGACCGGAATGGACAGGTTCAACTTGAAGGATTCCCCCATCGCTTTGTCGTCCGTCACAATGACCGCTTTGCGTTGGGGTGGTTCGGAAAACACGAAATACCAGGTATTGTCCATGGCATTGGAATCACCCGGCAAGGATACGGTTCCCCACCCGGATCGTTGTGAGCGATCCAGCGGAATGCGATAACCGGTCAGCAACCCGCTCCCTTCACTCAATTCCATTTCGACCACCGTACGCACCTGGTTCAACGTCACCTGCACCGGCGCTTTCCTGGGCGCCGGACGGGTTCGATTTGTTTCGGCCTGCACGTTCACCTGGATATCCAGAATCAATTCAGCGCCATCCTTGGTCTGCCGTCGCTTTACATTGGATGCCCGGATCGAAAGGTTTCCGGACGGGGGTTCCGGATAGGATAACAAAAAGTGATGCACCCCCTCCATTTCAGCAAATTGATTACGGATCACTTCCCAGCGACCGCTCCCGGCATCCCAATCATGTTCACTCAAATCAGACAACACCCAAACATCCGCCCTTCCGGATTCATTGGCATTCAGATAAGCCAGGGCTTTTTCCAGCATTCCGGGTATATCGGCACTGACATCGGAAGCCTTTGTCATCGGCAAATCACGCAGACTTTCCGGGGATTCAAGAACCTGCGACTGCCCACTCGCGCTATCAATCAAGACCAACTGACTGCCATAACCTTTCTGCTGTAAAAGATCGGACAACTTGTTCAGAGCGGTCGAACGTTTGGATTGGCCGGACTGCAGATCCTGCGCCTCCATACTGGGCGACCGGTCCAGCAGCACGAGCGTTGCGTCCGGTTTTCCCCAGCCAAGCATCCCCATTTTGCCGCTGACCAATGGTCGGCTCACGGCAAACAAAACCGCCGCCACAGCCGCCATACGAGCGGCCATGATCAGCAGGTAACGCAATCGGGCCATGCCCTTGTTCATGCGATTGGCCTTGGCCAGGAACATGGTAGCCGCCCAGCGAATGGATCGATGCCGATTGCGATGAATCAAATGAATGATCACCGGCAAAGCCATCAACGGCAGGGCAAACAAGATCCATGGCTGAAGGAAGCTCATGCGGAGGCCGCGCCTTTCTGTTTGGGTTTGCGTCGGATAAGGAAATCAGACAACACTTCCCCTACCGTATCCTTGAGATTCACCCGATGGTAATCCACACCGGCTTCCCGCATGACCACGCTGATGGATTGAAGATATTCCTGCATGGCGGTGCGATATTGACGCGCCATCAAACTCGGATCCGCCATAATGGGATCGCCTCCCTCCATGTCCAGGAAGCGCATGGGCCGGTCAAAATCAAAATCGACCTCCGATTGATCCAGCAAATGAAAGACCGCCACATCATGTTTCCGGAATCGCAAATGCTGAAAACAATGCCGCAGAATATCGGGTTCGATGTAAAGATCGGAAAATACAGCCACCAGGGCACGCTGCTGGATATTTTCCGCAGCTTCATGCAAAGCGTCCGACAATCCCGTTTCGCCTTCGGCTTTCATTTCGGAAAGTTTATCGAGAATCAATCGAAGGTGGCTGGCATTTCTTCTGGGCCGTATTTCGGTATGGAACCCTTTACCCGCGCAATACAAGCCCACGGCATCCCCCTGCTTGGTCGCCATGTAAGCCATGGTGCCTGCCAGGGATTTCATCATCTGCAGTTTCGAAAGACCATCGAC
>JAQCFT010000385.1 GCA_027619545.1 Verrucomicrobiota bacterium
TTTGTTCCTTTGAAAAGAAACACGGAGCAGGGGAGACTTTGACGCGTGCTGTTCCTGTTTGTTTACCTTGAACAAACGTCCGCCTTGTTCAGGTTGATTGGGGTTGCCCTGATCAATGACCACTCCATCGCCCGCTTTAAGTGGTTGCCGGGTGCTCAGAGTGAATCCGTCCTGGTGCACGGATTTGATCTTGCCGAGATACACTCCCCGTTTCTTGCCGAATCTGGCATGGACGAGTTTTTGGTTGTCGATGCCTTCGAACCACCCCGTGTGCAGTCCCCGGCTGAACGCCATTTCCAGATCGTATTGCGATTGATTCAACAGTTGTTTCCCGGAGACCGGTTGTGTCGCTTGTTGTTGAATGATGCTGTCAATGGCCTGGCGGTAAACACGGGTCACATTGGCCACATATTCCGGGGCTTTGAGGCGTCCTTCTATTTTTAACGATCGCATGCCAAGCCGCACCAGATCGGGCAACACAGCGATGCCTGACAAATCCTGGGGACTGAGGAGGTATTGTCGATCTCCCAATGGCACAGGGTTTCCGTCCTGGATCAATTCATAGGGCATGCGGCATGCCTGTGCGCATTCTCCCCGGTTGGCAGAACGCCCACCCAGAGCTTCACTGGTCAGGCATTGTCCCGAATAAGCCACGCAAAGCGCCCCGTGCACGAAAACTTCAAGGGGCATTTCGAATCCATCCCCGCTTTCCTGAGCGTTCCGGATGCTTTCGAGTTCCTTCATTGAACACTCGCGTGCCATCACCACCAGTTCACAACCGAGATCTTTTGCAAACCGGATGCCTGCCGGACTGGTGATGGTCATCTGGGTGGATGCATGAATGGGAAAATCAGGGCTGATGGACCGGATCATGCGACACAGCCCCATGTCCTGAACAATCACGGCATCCACATCGGCGTCGATCATGGCCCGGATTTGTGATGCTGCCGCCTGGACTTCGTTCGCAAAGACCAGTGTGTTCATGGTGACATAACCCCGCACACCTCGCTGGTGGAGGTAATCCATGAGCTCCGGGAGGGATTCCACCGTGAAATTGTTGGCCCGCATGCGTGCGTTGAAACCGGAGAGGCCGAAGTAAATGGCATCTGCTCCGTTTTGAACCGCTGCGCGCGCGCACTCCCAATCGCCTGCCGGAGCCAATAGCTCAGGAACTGCGTTGGAATTGTTTGATATTTCCAGTGTATGTGTTGAACGAGTCATGCCAAAGCATGTCCGGGCTCCGTAAAAAAATATCAGCCGTCGGACTGGCAAAGCGTAGCATTGCGTGGAAGACTGTGCCAAGCATGGAGCGAAGAGACGCATCAATTAATCAGCAACCGCGTAGAGCATTGATCCTCGGATTCGGCTATGTGGGGAGCAGGGTGGGGCAAATGTTGGCCGAACGTGGTGTGGAGGTCTGGGCAGTGAGCCGCACCAAACCTGCGGCCATGGCGGAGTCTGAAGGGCATGGGATTCATTGGTATGGAGCCGATCTGACAGAGCCCGGGACGCTGGCCGGATTGTCGGGGAACTTTGATGACGTATTGTTCTCCGCCTCTTCCAGCCGGGGAACCATGGAAGATTACGAGGATATTTACTGCCGGGGGCTTCAGTACACCATGGATTGGTTGATACAGACCAAGCTTCCCAAGCGTTTTGTCTATTTGAGCAGCACCGGGGTGTATGGTCAGGATGATGGAAACTGGGTGGATGAGACCATGCCCACTGAACCGGATTCCCAAACCGGCAGGATTCTGGTTCGGGCCGAAAAGTTGGTATGTGAGCGTTATGAGACCTCCGGATTTCCGGGTATGATTCTGCGCTTGTCCGGCATATATGGTCCGGGGCGAGGCTACGCGCTGAAGCGCATCTTGAACGGTGACGCCGTCATCGAACTGCCGGGAGATCGATGGGTGAACATGATTCACCGGGACGACGCGGCCATGGCTGTTATTTCGGCTCTGGAATCAGGCGTGCCAGGGGAGACCTACAACGTCACCGACAACGAACCCGTTCAGCAACGCGCTTTTTATGAATGGCTGGCGAAATCCTCCGGAATGCCAGTTCCCCCTTGTGTGGAAAACGATCCTTCGAAACCTGGGAAACGCCGGGTGACCAGCAAACGGATCAGTAACTCAAAGATTTCCAAACTGTCGCAATTTAACCTAAAGTATCCAGCATATCGGGACGGTTATGCGCAGTTGCTTTTGCCATGGACTTAAAGAATTCATTGATAGAATTGGCTCGCCTATTTGAGAAAGAGAAGGTTGATTATGCGTTATGTGGAGGGCTGGCTCTTGCCGTGCATGGTTATCCGAGGGCGACTAGAGATTTGGATCTGCTGATTGGTGCGGAAGATTTGTTAAAAGTGAGTGGGTTCATAAAGCAAAACGGGTATACTTTGGAAGGCGGTATGTTCGTTTTTCGAGAAGGAACTGAGAGAGAAACTAAACTTTGGCGAGTATCCAAGAGAGAAGGGAACGATTTGCTGACTGTTGATTTCATTTTGGCGGAAAATTGGCTGTCCGAAGTATTTCAAGGGCGGCTATGTTTGAGTCTCGAGGGAAATTCGTTGAATGTGGTGAGTCGAGAGGGCCTCCGTATGATGAAGAAAGCAAGCGCTAGAGCCCAGGATTTGGCAGATTTGGAAAAACTGGATGGATATCATGAATAGCCGGAATACAACAAAGAGTTCTTCGAGATTTCATTCCGAGGATATGTCTCCAGAAGCTATTTCGAAGCGCTTGGATACCGTGAACGAGTTGAATGCCGTGTGTAACTGGCTTGGAAAGGCGGTTTTATCCGGCAGGGGAGATCAATCGCGACCCAACGAATTAAAGACAAAAACCGGTCGGCGTTAGATTTCAGAAATACAGGTGTGCAATCCCGAGTAGAAATAGAACTCCTCGCAGTAAACTTGTTTCTTCACATATTTCGCGGATATCCTAAGGGCATTGTATGGAGTTTTTGTTTTCACACTAAGTCACACACAAAGTTGTTTAGACAGGATTTACAGGATGGCAGGGATGGTTTGCAGAGTGGCTGTGCTTGCCAATGCATGTGCATGGATCAAAAGCGACTTGGGGTGATTATGTGAAAGAATTGATCCACGTTTTTGCAAACGCGGCTACTAGTTACCCTCCACTTCGTGGCTTGGTGTCTTTGTGTGAGAACAATGAATTGTCCTTAAGATATCACTTCGAAGGAATCTGGCCGTTGATCGTTTCGAAACGAATGACCTTTTCGCCGGGTTTTGCATAGCCGAGCTTTTCTCGTGCCAGTCGTTCCAGAACGACGTTGTTGGTGCCGATGGCTTTGATGGTGGCGTTCATTTGCTCGGCAAACCGCTCTTCTTCGGCGATCTGGGCTCGAAGCTGGTTGATACGTCGCTGCATTCCCTCATTGCTGCGGATAACCGGCTTGTACCACTGGAACACGGCAAGGCTTCCTGCACAGATAACCAGCAGCATGACCAGCTTGGTTAGCTTCATCCAGATCCCCACATCCACACGTTTTGATTTCCGGGCCATCGTTACAGGATTTTTGCTGTTGACGATTGTATCTACTTTTGGGACATCCGTCTTATAAGAATATTGTCATTCTTTGTCCAGTTTTTGCTGCAATAATTTTGCAATATCCTTGGCTGCCGGGACTCCCGCCCAGTAGGTGATGAGTCCATATAGGCTGGTCCCAATGATCAATGGGACGAAGACCTCCACCAATTGTGTCCAAATATTGGGTGTTTCCACCAGGCTGACAATGTATTTCCAGGTTGCCCAAGTTATGAATGCAGCCAACACTCCCGAGCCCAGCACCGTCAGGGTCGGGATTTTCATTTCCTGAACTTTCATATTCGGAAATTTACGGCGTATAGCATACCATAACAGTCCCAAGTTGACCAATGAACTCAAGGTGTTGGCGATCCCCATGCCCGCTTGTTTGTAGGTCGGAATCAGGAAAAGTGCGAACAACAGATTGCAACTCAGACTGAACACGCTGATGCGCATCGGGGTTTTGACATCGCCCAGCGCAAAAAAAGCGCGTGCCAGGATGTTTACCAAAGAGAAAGCCACCAAACCAGGCATCAGGCATTTGAGCGCTGTGGCCGCACGCAGGGTTGAGTCATGGCTGAATTCGCCTCCTTCGAAGATCAAGCGGACAATGGGTTCCGCCATGACGATCGTGACCGTGGTTGCGATCCAGTTGGCGTAAATCAAATATCCCATACCCTGTCGAAGACCGGTTTGGAATTCGCCATATTTTTTCTCGGCGGCCAGTCCCGACAACATAGGCAGCATGAAAGTCGCCAGTGAAATTCCAAAGATACCCTGAGGGAGTTCC
>JAQCFT010000386.1 GCA_027619545.1 Verrucomicrobiota bacterium
CGGAGAGGGTCCCGTGTTATCATTTCCAAATTGAACTGAACGTCCGGGAACGAAGCCTCGCATACGTCGCAGAGTTGGTTCAAGTCAAGTATCCCTTCTCCCAAAGGCACCTCGCTCAGTAGAAACCCTTCTTCGTACTCCTGCACCCCCATGTCCTTTAAATGCGTGGTCAGGATAAACGGGGCCAAAGCCTTGGCCTGCACATGTGGATCCTCCAGCAAAGAAAGGTTGTTGCCGAAATCAAAACAAATGCCAACCGCATCGCTGCTCAAGCGATGCAACAAATCCAACTGCTCATGCATGCGCCAGTCTTTGTGATTCTCCATCGCCAGGCGGACTCCGTGCTTTTTCATCACCCGCTCGGCAAGCACCAGAGATTCCCAGGACTGCGCTTTGAATTGCCGCCAGGCTTCCAGTGTCCTGAAGGTTTCATAACGTCGCCCTCCAAGGCACACCGCCCGAAGAATGGTCGCGCCGGCTTCCTTGGCACGACGCACCGTAATGTCAAAAGCTTTCAGATCATCCTCCGTGCGAGGCAAGGACACCTGTCCTTCCAGCCGAATCCCCAGAGACTCACGCCGGTCACGCACTTTTCCGGCAAAATCAGCAGTCCAGTTTCGAACCCCAATCTGAAGGCAGCCCGCATCCAGACTCTTGCAATGTTCCAATACATCCAAAGCATTTTCCCATGCCGGAAACTCCTTGCTGTAGAACCGGGAGCCGCGTCGATAGGAAGCAATGGACAAGCCTAATTTCTTGTCGCGCTTCCCGGACTGGGCCATGGAAGTCAAAGGCAAGGCGACAACGGCGGTGGCCGTTTTTTGGATGAAGTGTCGTCGGTTGATTTTCATAATTTTGGATCACGTGTCGATTAATCCAGGCTGAAAAACATCATCACGCAAACGGCATGTGCCGGGGCGTGATCACAATCTCCGGAACCGTGGCGCGGGACGGCAGTTTCGCAACTGTTACGACCATGGCGGCAATGTCCTCGGGTTGCAGCATTCTGGCCCGCTGTTCCGCGGATGGAGGCACTGGACGTTTATCCAAGATGGGAGTTTCTGTTTCACCTGGATAGATATTGGTCACACTGACACCGTCCGGCAAGGCCTCCAGATTCGCAAACGTCCCCATGGCGCTTTGCGCAAACTTCGAAGCACAGTAGGGAAGCCCGGCAAGCTGCAAAGTTCGCAACCCGGCCAATGAGACGACATTGATGATCAACCCACTGCCCCGCTCCCTCATGCCGGGAAGCACTGCTTGCATGCAATTGAAAGCTCCCACGGCATTGACATCCATCACCTGGTCCATGGCCTCCGGATCCATGTCCGCAAAGGTGCGCTTGGGAACATTCATCCCGGCGCTGTAAACAAGTAGATCCACCGGACCAATGCTCTCAGTCACCCAGTCCACGGTGGTCCTCACCTGATCTCGGCAGGTAGCATCACAACACCGGACTTGAAACGGTCCGTCCTTTTGAGCGGCCAAAAGGGAAGCTTCGCTGCGGGCTGCAAGCACAACCCGGGCACCTTCCGCAGCCAGCGCCCTGCCTATACCAAGCCCGATACCTGAACCACCGCCGATAACAAGGACGACTTTGTCTTTGAGGGATTGCATGCCACCGGTATAAAGCTTCCATCCCTTCGCCGCAAGCAAGGAACATTCAAACTCATCCTGGTATCTTGGTATTTGACGGATGGACCAAGCTCGGTTAACCATCGTCCATTCAAACAAAATGCGATTTTGGCGAAACACAATCATCGTTGCAGCCCTGCTGGCAAGCGGTTCTCTTTTAGGGCAGGATCTATCGATTCATCATGGGCTGAATGGAGAGGTGCTGATTGAGGTAGGGGAGAGAGAAGGTGTCACCTATCGACTTGAGAAATCATCAAATTGGAAGGAGTGGTTCAGCGATTCCGATCCCTGGGTCGAAACCAAAGCATTCAAGATCGATTCACATGGATCAGAAGCCCTGTTTTATCGCTTGCAAACATGGGAAACCACCGACGACCCCATCATTGTGGGACTGTTGGGAGACTCCACTGTGGTGGACTTTTCGTTTTGGGACGGAACCTTCGGCGGATGGGGCGAGGGCCTGCCGGATTACATCGGCCCCGATGTCCGCATCGCCAACATGGCCCAACCGGGAGAAAGCACCCGAACCTTTCTGGAAACTTCCTGGCGGGTCAAAAACCTGCAATTGGTCAGTCCGGATTTTGTCCTTATTCAGTACGGCATGATCGATGAAATCGCGTCCGAACCCGAAAAACTCACTACCTTCGAGGCCTACGAAGAAAATCTCGAAACACTGATCCAACTCGTGAGGGATTTCGGGGGAACCCCCATCCTGATCACTCCTCCAGCGAAAAGGGCTTATGGCCCCGACGGAAAAGTGGTGGACTGGCTGAGCGAACGAAGCGCCATCGTGCTGAAAGTAGCCAGTCGCCTCCACTGCCCATCCGTGGACCTCAACAGCATGACGCGCGATTACTTCAATGAAAAAGGGAATTCCGCCACACGAGAACTGACCACCGACGACCGACTCCACTACAAAATCACCGGAGCACAAGTCCTTGCAGGAATGGTCGCTGCCAGCTTTCCCGGAATACTGACCCCTTACCTGAATTCGGAAACCGTCGCAAATCGCCCCTAGGTTGGATAATGTTCAACTGAGCAAACTACTTACTCTTTCTCAAGCTGCTCAAGTACCCCACCAAATCGACAAGATCCTTGACCGTCATGGCTTGTTGCAATCCCGAGGGCATCAGAGAACTCTTCATCTGAGAACGGGATTCGATGCCTTCCTTTTCAAGCGTCAACAACAGACCGGACTGGTTTTTAAGGGTCACCAATTGCTCCGTTTCACCAATGATGATCCCTGTCCATTCCTCACCGGATTTCATCACCAACTCCCAGCCTTCAAAACCGAAACTGATGCCGCCATTCGGATCCAGTATGGACTGAAACAAGGCGTCTTTGCCCAATTTGTCGCCAATCTCAGACAACCCCGGACCAAAGTCCACACCCTGATCTCCGATCTGATGGCACATGGCACATCCCGATTCCGGTCTAAAAAACACTGCCTGTCCATTCTCAACATCCGCCTCTTGCCGTGTTAACACTTCAATCCCAGGCAAAACCGCATCACCTTTGACAGCAGGAAGCGGAATCAGTTCCAAGGCCTTCCCCTTCAAATCTTCCCATGGTAATTGATTGAAAGCGTAAGCAGCCGGCAGTTTGAGGTCCTGTGGAAGCCCCTGATCGGATTCATAATCCATCAAAGAAGCAACTCCGGGCCTTGTGCGGCACAATGCACGGATGGCGGCCTTTCGGTGATCGAGCGATTGGCTGGCATCCGTGGCAAGGTTCAATAGCAACATCGAAGCATTTGAATGAGGTAGCTCCCCCAAAGTGGCCACCACCGTGACAACCTCCTCACCATGCAGCATCTGAGCCAAGATTTCGGGAGGACGCGATTTCACCAGAAAATCCAGAGCCATCAATCCTTCCGAAGTATCCGGATGAGCCTTAACAAATGCGAGAAGGGAATCATCCTGGTCGTTGAGCCCAAAGGCAATCGCCAGTTGAACAAACTCAGGACGTCCCTTGACCTTTTCCAGCGTCTTCAACAAAACGGTGTTCAATGCGGCATTGGAGCGAATATCCATATGTTTCAACCGTTTTAAGGCCTCAATAGACTGCGTTACCTTGGCATCCAAAGGTGGCCACCCCTCACCTCGGGCAATCATTGAAAGGGCCCACACAAAGAGGAACACCCACAAATACAAATTGTGCTTCACCACATCCATTCTGGGAGATGCTTCACCTTCAATCATGACATCCTCAATATTCATTCAACCCGATCCTGCCCTCTGATTTACAAAGTACCAACATTTTCCTACCCCACCCGCAAGAGCAAAAGACAATCCCGGGAGGGGCAGCTCCTGAAGACGGTGCTCTCAAAGTCTGCTCCGTCTGGATTGCCACAAACCGGCCGCCCACAACCCCAATGCAGGCAGCCCCACCATCAATTCACGCACCCGACGCGCCAATGACAAGGCCAATCCATGACTGGCCGGAATACCCAGACTGGTCCCAATCAGCGTAAGTGTTCCTTCCTGAGCCCCCAACCCCCCCGGGATCAGAAAGGCAGCCATTCGAATGGTTTGCCCAAGGCTCTCCAGAATCATAGCTTCAGTGTAATCAATCGGGTGCCCCATCAGGTAAAATATAAGATAAACCTCACCTGCCATTCCCAATCGAAATCCCATCCGCCAGCAAAATGCCCCTGCCAGTGATTTTGGTGATCGATACAAAACACGCACCCG
>JAQCFT010000025.1 GCA_027619545.1 Verrucomicrobiota bacterium
CGTTTACTGGACGCATACTGTCGGTTGTGTTGTTACGTTCATCTATGAAGCTTTTTTCATTGTGTCAGCGGTAGAGCAGTTGATCGCCTGGTTTGAGGTTTCTCATGGTTTGGCCAACGTATCCAAATGTTCCGATTTGGCCGTTTTGCAATTCAACAACATCCTGCATCTTGATCAGGCTTTCAGATGGGATTTCCTCGATCAGTCTGTCTCTGAAGGCCCGAGCAGTATCCGGAGTTATTTGTTCCTTTTCAGGCCAATATTTGTCTAACACCAATAATCCCACAATACCGTTTCGATAAGTTTCCGCCCGCTCCCCCCAGGTCCTTTTTCCATCTGGTGTCAATCGCAACTCTTTCAAGGAGCCAAGTTCATTGGGAGCTGTAGCATTAGATTCGTATTTCATTTTTTTAAGCGAGGCGTTTGAATCGTTTAGACAGCTTTTGTGATAATGGATCAATAGATTGAAAATTTTTCCTGTGATGATGGGCTGATCAGCTCGGTCAATGCTTTCCAGCATTTGATAAAGCTGTTGAAATTCGGCGCTGTAGATTTGGGGGTTATTGTAAAAAGCAACCAGATAGCTGTGGTTTTTTACAGCCATCTCCATTTCTGGATCACTTCTAAAGGTTGCAGGATTGTTTGCGTCATAGCGAGTAGGGTCATGCGTAAGTGTAGGATGAAAAGTTGGTTTGTATGGGAAATCCTTTATCCAATGTTCCTTTCGTAGATTTTCCTCATCCGTTTCTCTTTGCACAGCAAGGCTGTTCTCGATCTCCTGTTCCCTTGCCTTGCGATGACGTTCGATGCTTGAGTGTAAATTTGCAAGTGCGGGCAAGGCAGTTTCTGAAGAGTTTGTAAGTTGGGGGAATTCTTTTGGATTACTGTCTTCTATGGCTGCTTCTTTGTTGGTGTTGGAACGTTGGAGAAATACCAGTAAGCCTGTTACAGCAACAAGGACTAAAGCAATGGCTGCTCTCCTGATCTTTGGATCATTCATGATATTTTCGTTTTGAATTGTTTGGTTTTAGAAGATGCTATTCCCATCCATAGTCGATCTGGTGTTCGTAGAATCCCCATTTCGTTTCATTAAGCACCACGTCGAAAAATCTCTCCTGATCCAGAAAAATCATTCCAGCCCACTCTTTGGCAGAATAATTGGGTAGTATGCGTTTATAGACGCGTTTGCATTTTCCGTATGCGACGGGTCCTTCCACCATTTCAGTCCCATATGGCAATAAATCTATGTTTGAGACTTTGTCGGGCTGCACTTTGCTGACCCTTTCTACATGCCACCCATAATCATCGCGTTCGCTGCTCACCAAGCCGTGGTTTTTCGAGTAGTCCAGATCGGCCAATCTGTACTCAATTTTGATGTTGAAATCACCCCCGGGGCGTCTGAGTAGTTCTCCTCCTGTGTTTGAGTAGTCCGAGTTGATGACATAGCTGGCGTCCCAATGCTTGACGGTACCTGAGCCGATCCATGTGTTCTCGTTGTTGACAATTACCACAAATCCGGTTCCGGCTATTCGTTCGTGGTTTTCTAATTGTAGGGGATCCTCCAATGTCCCCAAGCCTTCCGCATCCCATACTTCCCAGTCATGGTATGAAAAATTTCTGTCAAGAAGCTCGAATCCCCCGTTGATATGCTCTTCGCCCTGGAGATGGTTTTGCTGGATGGTTTGATGATAATTGCCAAACTCATCGGCATACCAGTAAGCTTCAACGGCAGTGCCGTAGTCCATCCAGACCGAACCTGCGCTGGCTATGGACTCGCCGTCGCGAGTAACAAAGCCTTTTAATTCATTCACAAACGCCCCTTCGATCACACCGGCTATTCGGTTTAAAATGTAACCGGGGAGTGATGCGTGAGTTTGGTTATTCCATGCAAAAAGCAGCATGAAGACGGTTAGAACGTTTCCTTTAGCGATTATTCGAGTGCCTGATTTTTTATTCATTATATTTCCTTTCATTCATATTGATTTGTTCACCCCCTGATCCCGTGTTGTTTATGGGTTTCCCCAATATCCTCTCAATATTCAGGCTCTTTCCGAAGGATCGCTTGAGGAGGGGCGGTTTTGGTTTTTGGTGGCGTGCGGCGGGAAGTTTTGCTGCCACGCTAACCGGAAGAACCGTCCTGCTATCTCTTCGGGTTTTGTATTGATATGAAAAATCTAAGCGGAGGGCGACTCGAAGACAAATGGGAAGTCATGGAAGGGGTGAAATTTTTGCGGTACTTGGATGTCGCTTTTTGGTTACGCTTTTATCAATGGTGTTACTTCAACATGGGAGTGCTTCTTTTCTCACTACAAGGCACAAAGTCACAAAGAAGGGGGATAAAACTTTGTGTCCTGGTGTCTTTGTGTGAGAAAGATTAGGTGCTGGTTCAAGCTGAAGGACTACCCGACTACCTCACAGGGTTTTGTTCTGGTGCGATCATCATAATGTTCAAAAAAAAGGGGGTCAAACGTGGAGTTCTTCAGGTGATCATTTTTTCTGATACTCAGATGTCTTGTTTTGGTATGTGGATTGGGGGGGAGTATTTCCTTTTGTTTCGGTTCTTTCGTAGTTAGTTTGTCATGTAAGCAGGTATGAAAAGGACTCAGAAAATGAGAAGCATGTGTCAGGAGATTACGCAGAGGCTGTTTTGTGGGATCTTTGCGATTGGTTTAGCTGGGGCGGCAATGTCTCAGCAGCAAAGTGACTGGGCTAATAAAGAGGGTCGTGAGGAGATGATTCTCATTTACGATCAGAAGCTGGACGAGGCAATTGAGCTTTATGGAAAAAGGTTGGAGGATGATCCGAATCGTCAGGAGGCTTTGTTTGGTTTGGCGGTGGCTCATGCTGCCAGGGGGGAAGGGGAACTGGCGATGGATTTTGTCAAACGCGCACTGGATGCCGGGTTGCCTTTCGAACGATTCCTGGTGGGACCGCGTGAGATGCTGAAACCACTCAATATGCTCTCGGCTTTTCGGAATTTGGCAGCGGAACAGCAGGCACTCCTGATACACGGTCCAATGTTGGGCGCGGTGACGGATCATTCGGCCCGGTTTTGGGTGAGGACTCATCGTGAGGCTTCGTTCGCGGTGGAGCTGTTTCCAATTCGTCAGGGACGTTTCAGCGAATCGGTCCTTTCTGATAGGGTGCACACTTCATCCGCGAACGATTTCACTGGTGTGGTCGAAGTGGACGGTCTCAAAGCGGATCAAGCTTATCGATATCGTCTCATTCTGGATGGCGAGAAATATTCGGATTATTACGATTTTAAAACTTTTCCAAAAAGGAATCGACCTGCGGTTTTCAATGTGGTCTTTGGTGGCGGAGCGGCTTACACACCGGAATACGAACGTGTCTTCACGACTATCAAGAGTCACTTCCCGCTCGCCTTTCTGCAACTCGGGGACAATGTTTACGTGGATCAACCTGAGAAACGGGCCATACAACGGTATTGCTATTATCGACGTCAATCTTCAGTTCCTTACCGATCTCTGGCGGCGTCCGTGAACATCGCTTCCATTTGGGATGACCACGATTTTGGAGACGATGATTGCTGGTATGGGGATGATCCTGATTCCCCTGCATGGAAACGTACGGTGTTGAAGACATTTCAAGAGAATTGGAATAATCACTCCTACGGCCATGGAGATCCTATGCCGGGTTGTTTTCATGATTTCTACATTGGGGACGTTCATTTTATCATGCTGGATTGTCGTTATTATCGAACAAACCCCAGGGAAGCCAACGGTCGCACCATGTTGGGCACGCATCAGAAGCAGTGGTTGTTCGATACCCTGGAGCGGTCCAGAGGAACTTTCAAGATCATCGCCTCTTCAGTACCCTTTGCGTCGGGAGTAAAACCGGGGAGTCGGGATCCCTGGGACGGTTATCCGGAAGAGCGTGCGGAAATTTTCGAATTTATTCGAAAAGAACGAGTGGAAGGTGTGGCTCTGATCGCGGCCGATCGTCATCGGTCGGACATCTGGCGTATCGAACGTCCGGAGGCCTATCCTCTTTACGAATTCATGTCCTCGCGCCTGACCAATATCCATATTCACAAGGTCATGGAAAAAAGTATGTTTGGCTATAATGACAAACGATCCTTCGGGTTGTTGAGTTTTGACACCACTGCCAAGGATCCCAAGCTGACCTATCATATTTATTCCGTGGATGATGAACCTGTTTATCAACACACTGTGCGGTTGAGTGAATTGACGTTTTGAAAAGCTGAATCGGCTTCTTGACCTGAAGGCTGTAGATGCATTGAATGGGGAGTGGCGTGTGAACTCTGAACGCGTGCGATATGTTTTGGTCTAAGAAAAACAAGGAAGAACATCGGTATTACCTGCTGCCTGGGATGGGCCGCAGCAATCGTCGTCGTCATGCCCAGTTTGTAAGATGGGCTGTCGGAGTGGGGATCATTGCTTCCGGGCTCTTTGGTTTTTTTATTTGGTATATGAATCAGATTTAGTTCCGAACCATCAACTGGTTTAAAGGGCCATTGAACAACAAACAAGACATGAACAATCAACCATCCATTGAATCCAAATCGGATCGCCGTCAATTCCTGACACAACTTTCCGCCGTTTTGGGTTCCGCCACGGTGGCCTCGCACCTCACGGCGCAAAGCGTCGGGAATCCGTTTACGGTTGCCGTTCCTGCCTCTGTCAATCGCCCGATATTTGATGCTGACATGGGGTCCATCTGGCCATTGATTCGCCAGCAGGCCAATCGGACCTACTTTCCTTATTCCTTTACGCGAGATCGTTACACGGACCTGAAGCTATGGAAGCACCACACTCGGAATCGCCTTCTTGATTTGTTGCATCATAGCCCTGTTGCCTGGCCGGCCAATCCGACCAAGATCAAGGAGACAGATGCCGGTGATTACATTATCGAGGAAGTGGCCTTCAATACGACTCAGCATATTCGAGTGGCAGCGCATGTGCTGGTGCCCAAGACAGCCAAGAAGCGGGAAACCCCGGCCATTGTGCTGATGCATGATCACGGTGGGTTCTACATGTGGGGCAAGGAGAAGGTTGTACAGCTTGATGGGGAACACGATATTCTCGGGGAGTATCGCCAGCGGTTTTATGATGGCACTTCCATCGGCACCGAACTTGTGCGCCAAGGCTATCTAGTGGTGGTGATTGATATGCTGTATTGGGGCACTCGTCGATATTTGATGGATGGAGATTCCGATGGTTGGTGGGATCGCCCAGCTGATTTGGCTCCGGAACAGGTGAATGCCTTCAACGTAAGGGCATCCAACCATGAACATCTGCTTGATCGCACCTTGTTGGCTGCGGGAACGACCTGGACGGGGATCGCCGCGTGGGATGACATCCGAACGGTGGATTATTTGTGGACACGTGATGAGGTGGATCGAAATCGTATCGGGTGTGTGGGGTTTTCGACCGGGGGTATGCGCGCTTTGATGTTGGCCGCATTGGATGAACGGGTTAAAGCGACAGTGAATGCCTGCTGGATGACATCCATGATTCATCAGCTTCAGAATGATATCAAATACTCCATTGGATACTCCGTGCTGGTGCCCGGGATGTTTCGCTATATGGATCTTCCCGATTTGGCGGCCTTGGCCATGCCAGGTGCCATGATGATCATGGGGGGCGGAAATGATCATTTCTTTAATGCCGAAGGTTCCAGACTTGCCTACGAAGAAGTCAAGCAGGCCTTCGCCAAAGGGGAATGTGGGGATCGTCTATACATCCAACAGTATGACACGGCACATGTGTTCAACAAAGCCATGCAGGAGGCGGCTTGGGATTTCCTCAAAAAACATTTGATGGATCGGGTGTGAATCGCTGCCTGAAACGTCTTTTGAACCGGTGATGCCTTGGTTCGGGTAACGATAACATTAGCAGTTGGTTGTAACATGCTTGTTGCAATTTTGCTGTTGACAGTACGGGGGAGTTACGTGCTTCATGGAAGCCATTACTTCTACTTCTAAACTATTACAGCCTAGTGAGTGCTGGGTGAACAGGCCCGGTGAAAACCGGGTCTGTTCTTTTTTGGGCCTGTTTTTGGTTGAATGGGATGTTTGGAGGCATCCTTGTTTTGCATTTCCTGGGTGGTATCAGTAAGAATGGTGCGTCATGTTCTCGTTTGATTTTAATTCTTTTCGATTCTTTGGATGGATGTGTGGATTGGTTGCTCTAACGGCCGGTTATTCTCATGCTCTGTCTCAATCCTTCCAGCCTGCCCGGATAAGTGAGCTTTATGGGGACAGTACTGATCAACTCCTCAAGGCGGCCATGACGAGTCGGCATGGATTTAACCGTCTGGCTGAAATGTGCGACACTTTTGGGCCTCGTTTTACCGGATCGGAGAATCTGGAACGAGCCATCGATTGGGCTTTGGAAGAGATGCAAGTCGATGGGTTTTCCAATGTCCGGGGGGAGGAAGTCGTAGTTCCCCGATGGGTCCGAGGGAATGAGTCGCTCACATTAATGAACCCGCGTCAAAAAAGTTGTCCCATGCTAGGGCTCGGCGGGAGTGTCGGGACTGGGCCAGAAGGGATCACTGCGGAGGTGCTCATTGTTGACAGTTTTGAAGATTTGAAGACAAAAGCGGATCAGGCCAAAGGCAAAATTGTGTTGTTTAACGCTCCATTCGTTGAATATGGGCAAACGGTTGTGTTTCGGGTTCGTGGCGCTACCGAGGCCGCCAAGGTGGGTGCGGTCGCCAGTTTGGTGCGATCCGTGGGGCCTTTTTCCATGCAGACACCTCATACGGGGATGATGGCGTATGAGGATAAGTCTGTTCCTGAAATACCCCATGCTGCGATCACCGTTGAGGATTCCCTGTTATTTGAACGCATGCAAAGCATGGGGGAGTCGGTGAGAGTTCATTTGCAAATGGACGCGCAGAATCTGGAACCCGGACTTTCGCGAAATACGATCGCCGAAATTCCCGGCACCGAGAATCCCGAAGAAATCGTCCTCGTCAGTGGTCATATGGATTCATGGGATGTCGGTCAGGGAGCCATGGACGATGGCGGAGGGTGCCTCGCTATGTGGGAGGCTGCGCGGTTGATCTTGAAATCCGGATTGCGGCCTCGTCGGACCATCCGTGTTGTTCTGTGGACCAATGAAGAAAACGGTATGGCAGGCGTGCGATCCTACCGTGATGGGCATGAAAAGGAGCTCGAAAACCATGTGCTGGCCATTGAATCGGATGCCGGGACCTTCAGACCTTACGGATTCAGCTTCACCGGCAGCGAGCAGGCCATGCCCTATTTGGAATCCATCGGCAAGCTTTTGAAACCTCTGGAGGCCGACCGTCTCAAATGGGGTGCGGCCGCATCGGACATCATGCGACTGGTTCCCGACGGGGTGCCTGTCATGGGGCTGGATGTCGATCGAACGCGGTATTTTTGGTATCATCATACCGATGCAGACACCATGGATAAGCTTGATCTCGATGAGTTCAACCGATGTGTGGCTGCTTCTGCGGTGATGATGTGGGTGGTGGCGGACATGCCGGTCCGATTGCCAAGATAGGTGGAGTTCGGGGTCGTACAATCAGGCATGAGGTCCTTTCATGATTTGGCAAACTGCCCATAAGAGTTGGTCGTTCAAAGCTTGCCCTATCGTCATGGGTATTCTGAACGTGACACCTGATTCTTTTTCGGATGGCGGTCACTTTACGCAGGTCGAGGTTGCCGTCGAACATGCCTTGCAAATGGTTTCGGAAGGGGCTGAAATCATTGATATCGGGGGCGAATCCACGCGTCCGAATGCCGATCCGGTTGGTCTGGAGGATGAATTGCAGCGGGTCATCCCTGTGATCGAGGCGTTGGCCGCCCGGTCGGATGTTTCCATCAGTATCGACACTCGCAAAGTGGAGGTTGCGCGTCAGGCTGTTGATGCGGGTGCTTCGATCATCAATGATGTGGAAGCGAATCGTCAGGACAAAGCCATGTGGGAACTGGTTGCTCGGAGTGGTGTTGGATATGTTGCGATGCACATGCAGGGGCAACCCGGCACGATGCAACAGAACCCGGTTTACGAGGATGTGCTTGTCGAGATTCGGGCTTTTTTTGAACACAGTTTGAAGCGAATTGAGTGCTGTGGTGTGAAAAAGGAACAGGTTATGCTGGATGTTGGCATAGGATTCGGTAAAACCTTGGATCATAATTTGGCGTTGCTGAGATCATTGGATACCTTCGGGTGCTTGAACAGGCCTCTTTTGTTGGGTGTTTCCCGTAAATCCATGTTTGGCAAACTGCTTGATGTGGAAAGTCCCAAAGACCGTATGCCTGCCGGTCTGGCTTGTGCTTGTTGGGCTTTTGAGAAAGGGGTTGCTGTCATCAGGACCCACGATGTGAGTGAAACCGTCCAGGCCTTGCGCATGTGGGATGCTCTGCGCCGGGTATCGACTATATGAATTTTGATGCCTCATGGGAAAACCTCTGGCGTCCAGTTGTGGAGATTTCCATTCTGGCGGTGGGAATCTATTACATTCTCATGTTTGTTCGGCGGACTCATGGATGGGGGGTGTTGACCGGAATTTTGGTGTTACTCGGGATGCTGGTGGTGACCACCATTCTGGATCTCACCGTTCTGAACTGGATGCTGGTTCAGTTTTTTGGTTTCTCCGCTTATGCTGTCCTGATCCTTTTTCACCCTGAAATTCGGCGACTTTTGGCCCGTCTGGGGAACTTGCCCAATTTTTCGCAGATCCGTGAGCAACGTGAAACCATTGAGGTCATCGTGCAAACTGTAGACCGGTTGTCCGATGTCAAAATTGGGGCTCTGATCGCCATCGAGCAAAACCATGACTTGTCGCAAACGGTCGAGGTGGGGGTGCCGGTTGATTGTGATGCCACACCTGAGATGCTGGAAACCATATTCTTTCCCAACAATGCCATCCATGACGGTGGAGTGATCATTCATGGAGATCGCATTTCTTATGCTGCCTGTATTTTCCCGTTAACCCGTCGACAGGACTTGCAGAAATCCCTGGGCACGCGCCATCGTGCCGCCATTGGGTTGAGTGAGGAAACCGATGCGGTGGTGGTTTTGGTTTCGGAGGAAACGGGGATGATTTCCTATGCGCACCAAGGCAAACTGGTGCGTGGTCTGTCCTGCGAAGAATTAAGGTCCATTCTCAGTACATTGATCGTCAAAGCACCGCGATCGGTCAAACGGGCGGCGCGGCAACAGGAACTGCAGAGAGTCATCAAAAAGAAGACCGTTGCCTAGGTAACCCTGACAAGCATGAAGGATTATTTGACTCTGTTATTTTCGAATCTGACCTGGAAAATCATTTCCTTGGTCATGGCCATTGGATTGTGGGGTTTGATTCATTTGGCGGTTATTCAGGAGGATGCGGCAAGCCGGGCGGATGATGGGCCATTGGCGAGTCGGGAAATACAAAACGTTCCCATTATTGTTCAAACGTCCTCGACGGATACAAATCGTTACCTGATTTCACCCCAGGTTGTGAAGGTCAGCATTCAGGGGCAGTGGGCATTGTTGGACACGGTGGATGCCAGCAGGATCCGTGTGGTGGCCGACATGACACAGCAGACCGGTGAGGATGCTTTTGCGGTGGCCCTGGAAGTGGTGGTCCCTCCGGAATTCCAATTCCAGCGTTGCATGCCACAAAGTATCCGTGTAGAAAAATCGAATTAGGAGGCAGGGTTTTGATCGAATTTCAGGATCGCCCTTTTTGAGACACTGACAGCCAATGATAAAAATCAGGGCTTGGAGGTGAAGGAGGGTGAAGGTTCTAATCGAGTTTCTTCAGACAATCATTCTATCATGTCCAAAAAAGACAAAATCAAACGTATATTTGGAACCGATGGTGTTCGTGGTCGGGCCAATGTTGAGCCGGTAACCGCTGAAACCGCACTGCGTCTCGGGCGTGCCGCGGGTCATGTTTTCAAGAATATGGAATCCAAGGCGCGCGGTCACGGGAAGCATAAGATCGTCATTGGAAAAGATACCCGTCTTTCGGGTTACATGTTGGAGAATGCCATTTCCTCCGGCATTCTTTCCATGGGAGTGGATGTGTTGTTTATCGGTCCGCTCCCTACGCCCGGTGTCGCTTATGTGACACGCAGTCTGCGAGCCGATGCGGGGCTTGTGATCACCGCTTCCCACAATCCATTTGACGACAATGGCATCAAATTTTTCAGAGCGGACGGATTCAAGCTGGACGATAACATTGAAAATGAAATCGAAGACCTGGTTTTCAGTGGCGACATCGAATCCATTGTGCCCAGCGCCCGCGAAATTGGAAAAGCGGTTCGTATTGACGATGCTCTTGGCCGTTACATCGAATACGCCAAATCATCCTTTCCGCGGGGATTGACTTTGGATGGAATGCGTATCGTGATTGATTGCGCGCATGGAGCCGCCTACAAAGCCGCGCCTTGCATTTTGCGTGAACTGGGTGCCGAAGTGTTTGCCTACGGAGACAAACCCGACGGCTCAAATATCAACAAAGAATGTGGATCCATGCATCCCGACCTGATATGCCGCAAGGTTTGGGAACATCGGGCGCACATCGGCATCGCCCATGATGGAGATGCGGATCGCGTGCTTCTTTGTGATGAAAATGGCAAGTTAGTGGATGGCGATGACATCATGGCCATCGCTGGAATCCACATGCTCGAAACAGGCAGCCTGGCCAAGAAGACACTCGTGGCAACGGTCATGAGCAATGCGGGACTGGATCAGGTCATACAAAAAGCGGGGGGCAAGGTCATTCGTACGGCTGTGGGAGACAAAAACGTCATCGATGAAATGCTCAAGAAGGATTACAACTTCGGAGGAGAATCCAGCGGGCACATCATTTTCCGCGATTACGCCACCACTGGAGACGGTTTGATTGCCGCTTTACAAATCCTGTCCATCATGAAGGAGAAAGATGCTTCTTTGCATCAGCTTACAGGAAAATGGCAGCGATTCCCTCAAATCATTACCAATATCCGAGTTGGATCCAAACCGCCATTTGAAGAGTTGGAGGGGGTGTTGGACTTGGTGAAAGAAGCAGAAAAGGCCCTTCAGTCACAAGGGGGGCGTGTTCTCCTGCGCTATTCCGGCACAGAACCCAAGGCGCGCCTGCTGCTGGAGGGACCGGTGCTTTCCGATCTTGAGAAATGGAACCAACCTATCGCCGACTCCTTGAGGCAAAAGATTGGTGCAGCGAGTTGAAATTGGTGGTGGTGTTCTATGTCCGGAGCTTGTCGAATGATGGGGCGCATTCCCGTTTTCCTGCGGATAAGTCGTTTGATGGAGTAAAAATGCTTTGTGTAAGCTTCTGTTTGTGAGGGTGTAGTGGTGTTTTGGAGTGGGGTGGGGGTGAATTAGCCCTTGCACTCATGGACAAGTTTTCTATGGTGAATTGCCGAAGGAGCCATTTCGGTTTTGATCTTGCCCCTTCACCATTACTCAGAGAGTTCACCAATATTAATCCAGAGACATCAGGGGCTAGCTTATCTTTTTTCGAAACAATGGTTCGAAAAGTGCGTCCGGGAAAGTGCTGCGTGGAACGTTTTTATTTCTGAGCTTTTGGCTGTCAGCCAATGGTATTCAGAGCGCCGCAGAACCTTCCCAGCCGCGATGGGTGTCTCCTGCTGAAAGTCCCTTTCTGGCGGATGAAGGAAAATGCCTGCTCCGTTGGGAACTCCCTGAATCCGAAAATTCATCCTTCACATTTCAGGTCGAACAGGCGGATGAATCCAATTTTTCCAATGCCCGCGTGCGTTATGAAGGTCCCGACTCGGCCACCTACATCTCCGGTTTGCCCGAAGGCATGCATCACTACCGAGTAAGGTTGGTTTCCGATGATGAAACAGGCCCCTGGTCCGAAAGCATGGAGATCAAGGTTGAATTTGTTTCGCGACAGCTTGTCATCATACTCTTGCTACTGGGATCCATTGTTTTTGTGGCGACCGTCTGGGCCATCTGGAAGGGGCATTGCCAATACGACGGACCGCCTGCTTCAAATTCCAACACAGGGGGGAGGCAATGAGCGAGGCAGATGCGAATCCCATATTGAACCCGACCATCGGTTGGGTCTTGTTGCTTCTCTTTGGCGCTGCCTGGATCGGGTTGGGAATTTACTGGGGACGACGCGCCAAGTCCTTCGACGGATTCATGTTGGCCGGGCGCAACGTGGGCATGGCTCTCGGTTCCGCAACAGCCATGGCCACCTGGGTGACTTCCAATACTGTCATGCTCGCGCCGGTGTTCGCTCTCGAAAAAGGTGTTTGGGGCATGCTGGCATATTCCACAGCCAGTTTTGGATTATTGTTGTTCGCTCCTCTCAGCGCTCGCATTCGTCAATTGATCCCCAAAGGCTACACCAGCGGTGATTTTATGCGATTGCGCTACGGCAAGCTTGCGTGGGTGTTGTTCCTGTTGATTACCGTGGTCTATTCCTTGGCCTGGCTGGTTAGCATGGGAACCGCAGGCGGCAAGTTGCTGCAAACCTTATCCGGCATTCCTTATGTCAATGGAATGAGCATGATTCTCTTTGTTTGCGTTGTTTACACACTCTTCGGGGGGCTTTATGCCGTCATTGGAACGGATTTCATCCAGAGTATCATCATCCTGATCGGTGTGGTCCTGGTAGGAAGACTGGTATTGTTGAAGACGGATATGGCTGAGGTTTATCAATCGATGGAACGCCATCAACCCTCGCTGATCAATGCCTTGATGCCGGTTGCCTTGCTTTCCTTGTTCAACAACATGTTCTTTGGGTTCGGAGAGGTGTTCCACAACAACGTCTGGTGGAGTCGGGCCTATGCCATGCGAAAGGACGTGGCTCCCAAGGCATTTTTTGTCTCGGGTCTGCTCTGGTTTCCGATTCCCATTGCCGCCGGTTTCATCGCGTTGAGTGCTTCAGCTCTGGGTATCAATGTCATTGATCCCAACACCGTGGGGCCTTTGGTTGCCAGTTCGGTGCTGGGCAAATCGGGGGCCATTCTGGTGTTTGTCGTGGTGTTCTGTTCGCTGGCTTCCAGTATTGACAGTTTGCTGGCCGCTACTTCGGATCTACTTGTAGAGGATGTGGGTAGGAAAATGTTGGGCGTTGGCGGGAGCGAAGACCAATTGCGCACCTTCTCCAAACTCGTGATCTGCGGTCTGGGGATGTTGACCTGGATACTGTGTGCCCGGGAAATGAATCTTCTGGAAATACTGTTTTTGTCCGGTCCGTTAGTTGCCAGTGCCATATGGCCGGTTCTGGGCGGTTTATATTGGGAAAAAGCAAGCAGCGCAGGAGCCGTGCTGGCCATGATAACGGGAAGTGTGGTCGGTTTGGTTGCTTATTACAAATTGGGTTGGTACACCGCTTCTCTGATCAGTGCTGCCGTTTCCATGGTGGTGATGTTGGTTTTTGCGTCCTTTCAACGACAGGCTTTTGATTGGGAAACGATTTCCAAAGCTTCAAATTAAGATATGACAATGCATTTACCCATACCTGCTTTCATTGTGACCTTGATCGTCTATGGCTCCCTTCTGGGAGTCAGTCTTGGTGTCATCGTATTACTACGCATGTTTTGGAAAGATTGGAAAAAAGGGGAATTATGGTAGATGAATCTCAGCAGTCGGAAGAGTTAAAGCCGAATCAGGTCGCTCAGTATATTGAGCCACCCGCCGATTCGGACACACTGAACCCCGAACCGGGACCGCTCTTCGAGTCCAATCCCATTCGATTGAAAGTCCTGCGCGAACTTAAAGGGAAATCCGTTCTCTCAGCGCGACAGTTTACCAGGGAGCAGGTCATCGAATTGGCCAAACTCGCGGCATTTCTGGAGAAAGTGGAGATCGCTTCGTGTCACCCGCTGGATGGTAAAATGGCGATCACGGCCTTTTTTGAAGCGAGTACCCGAACGCGCATTTCTTTTGAAAGTGCCGTGTTGCGCCTGGACGGGAAAATCATCAGCATCCCTGAAGGGGGTAGTACCGGGGCCAAAAAAGGCGAATCGCTTTCGGACATGGCCGAAATGTTCAATGCTTATGGGGATATAGTCATCATGCGGCATACCGAAACCGATTCGGTGGATCAAATCATGCGTAATCTCCGAGTCCCGCTGATCAATGCCGGAAATGGAAGCGGAGAACACCCAACACAAGCTCTTGCGGATTGGTATGCTCTTTTGAAATGGCGACCCGATCTGATCGATACCCAACCCACCCGGGGAAAATCCTTGAATCTCGGAATTCTCGGCACTCCGGGCAGCATGCGTGCGGTGAAAAGCTTTCTACTGATGTCACTTCTGTTCCAGGCCAATATCGGAAGGGTAACTGTTATTTCTGAAATGGCCGATCCTTTCGGTGCAGATGTGATCGATGATCTCAAACAGGCTGGCATCAATTATGAAGTGACTCATGATATACAACAGCACCTTGCCCAGTTGGACGTCATTTACATGAACAGTATCGCATTTTTAGGCGACAGTTATCGCAAACTCGATTCGCGTTATAAGTTGAACAGGAAAAGTGCGCTTAAAAAGGAGGCGGTCATTCTTCATCCGCTCGCACGTGCGGATGAGCTGGATCCGGATCTGGATGACACCCCTCACAATCTTTACTTTGCACAAGCTCACGGCGCGGTCTTTATAAGGCAAGCCTTGCTGATTTCGATTTTTGGGCGACTCGATCGATTGCCCTCACAAATTCCATCGATCGAATCCTGATTCTGATATTATGTGTGGTATAGCGGGTATATTCTCAGGGCAAAGCCTTCCGGATGTCACCGGTGAGCATGTCGCCAACATGTTGAAAGTCATCCGGCATCGTGGACCGGATGGGGAACGCATGCACCTCGATATGAACAAGGGGGTTGCGATGGGGCATGCACGATTGTCGATCAACGATCTTCAAAACGGGCATCAACCTTTGGTGTCCACCGACAAGAAGATGGTGCTGACGGTCAACGGCGAGTTCTACGATTTCAAGAAATGCCGATCCATGGCCATGGCCGAAGGTTATCGATTCACCACGCATTCCGACAGCGAAATCGCCATGTTTCTTTACAGGAAACATGGACTCGATTTCATGAGTCGATTGCGGGGTGAGTTTGCTTTTACTTTGTTCGATGAAAACAAAGATCAGTTTCTCCTGGTGCGTGATCGGTGGGGAATCAGGCCTTTATTTTATACAATCGTCAAAGATACGCTTTATTACGCTTCCGAGGTCAAAGCCTTGCTCGCGCATCCCGAGGTCGAGGCGCGCCTATGTCCACAATCCGCTCTCAACCAACTCATGCAGACCATGGTGCCGGGGCGGACGGCATTCAAGGATGTGCATGCCCTTCATCCGGGACGTATGTTGGTGGTGACCCGCACGGGCGGACGTCTGCAGATCAACGAGCAGACTTATTGGGATGTCGATTTCCCAACCCACGAAGAGGGTCATAGCAAGGCTGAACCGCGTGAATTGATCAGGCAAGTTCGTGAAAAGCTCGTGGAATCGATTGTCCTGCGATTGGAAGCGGATGTCCCCGTTGGTTGCTATCTTTCGGGGGGGATTGACAGTTGTTCCATTCTGGGGTTGGCAACCGGAGCCATGCAAAGCGCAGTGAAGGCCTTTACCATCAGTTTTGATGATGACAAGTTCGATGAATCCCACATCGCCCGTGAAATGGCCGTGAGCATGCAGGCCGATCAGGAAGTGATCCATCTCAAGGCGGATGATCTTTACGGTGATAACTTCATCCACACCGTTTGGCATGCGGAACGTACTTTCTACAACACTCTTGGTGTGGCCAAAAACCTCATGAGCCGACGCGTGCATGAATGCGGATACAAAACCGTTATCACCGGTGAGGGTTCCGATGAATTGTTTGCCGGTTACCCTTCTTTCAAGCGGGACATGATCCTGCATGGACTGGATGATGAACCTGAAGAGGTCCGCCGGGAGTATCAAGCGCAAATGCGGCAGTCAAACAAGTTGTTCACGGGATCCATTCTCTCTGAAAATCCCGAAACACATCCAGCGTTTGAAGCACTATGTGGATTCACTCCCTCATGGATTCAACCATGGATCGCCACCCTGCGTCATGCCCGGCCATTGATGCATCCTGATTTGAAGGAGCTGAAGTCCTATGATCCCATCGCTGCCATCGCGGATCAAATCCGGCCAAATCGTGTGGAACATCGTCATGCCGTGGACAAGGCGCAATACACGTGGAGCAAGACACAATTGGAAGGGCAGATTTTAAGTTGGGGGGGGGATCGCGTCGATATGGCCAACAGCATGGAATCACGACCTGCATTCCTGGATCACCATTTGGCCGAAGTAGCATTTACAATTCCACCACATTATCGCATTCGTAATAACATCGAGAAATGGGTGCTGCGTGAAGCGGTGCGAGGCGTGTTGCCCGAGGTGTTGTATCAGCGCGAGAAGTTTGCCTTCATGGCTCCGCCCGCTCACACGGATGAACACAAGGCGCGCAAGTTGAACGATCTGATCGAAACCTACCTGACACCGGACAAGGTCAACGACGCTGGGCTTTTCGATTGCTCGAAGGTTGCCCAGTTCCTGACTGATTATCGCGCCGATAAAGATCCTGTTTCTCTTACAAGAAAGGATACCTTGATCAATCACTTGCTGTGTCTGCAAATCATGCACCACCTCTTTGTTAAAGGTCATGGATTCTAAAGATTCTCCACGCCATAATTCACCGCTTCCCGAAGGGATGAAAGTGGATTTGGAACGTATCAAACGCCACGTCCTGGCCCTCGCTGACATCGGCAAAAACACCCGGGATCACGGCGTCTACCGGATGGCGTTTTCCGATGCCGACATGGAGGCCAAGCGTTGGTTGTTGGAACAGATTGAAGCCGCAGGGTTGGAATCCCGTTCCGATGGCGCCGCCAACATCTTTGGTGTGCTCAAGTCCGGCAACGATCTGCCGAGCTTGTTGGTTGGATCGCACATTGATACTGTTCCTTGTGCGGGAACCTTGGATGGATCGCTGGGTGTGGTGGTGGGTTTGGAATGCCTGCGAGTCATGCATGATACGGGACTCGCCATTGAGCGAGATGTGGAACTGGTCGCGTTCAGCGACGAGGAGGGTCGCTTCGGAGGTATGCTGGGGTCCGAATCGTTTTGTGGATTGACCACACCCCAGACCGTTCAATCGGCCGTTGATTCCAATGGCGTTTCCTTGAAAGACGCCATGTTGCGACAAGGTCTGGATCCCATGAAGATCCTGGAGGCACATCGCGATCCGAAGTCGGTGAGTCGGTACATTGAACTGCACATTGAGCAGGGGCCGGTGCTTGATCGTAAACAATTGCAAATCGGCATTGTTGATGAAATTACCGGACTCTTCCGTTGGAACATGCGGATTCAGGGCGAATCAAATCACGCCGGTACGACCCCGATGGACATGAGACGCGATGCCTTCATGGGGTTGGCTGATTTTGCCCACGAGATACCTCGTGTTCTTGAAGAGATTGGTTCAGAACGAAGCCGTGCCACGATTGGGACTGCAGAGATTCTGCCTGGTGCGGCCAACACGGTTCCAGGGACCGTTGAGTTCACGCTTGATGTGCGGGATACCAGTGAGGAGATTTTGTCTGCATTGAAAGACGCGTTGCGTCGTGCCCTTTCCGTCATTTGCCGTCGCCGTTCCCTGACGTTTGATTTTGAAGAACCCAGTTTTATTCATCCGGTGAAGTGTGATGGAGACATCGTTGGTTTGATCGAGCAACATTCCCGGTCGTTGGACTATTCCTATCTGATCATGCCCAGCGGAGCGGCGCACGATGCCCAGATCATGGGGAGACTTTGGCCAGTGGGGATGATCTTTGTGCCGAGTCGTGGTGGGGTGAGTCATTCGCCTGCCGAATGGAGCCCGTGGACGGATATCGAAGCTGGCGCAAATGTTCTACTCAAAACCTTGGTATCACTGGCTCAGTCTGCTTAGTTTTCTCAAAAAAATGAATCAATCTACAACCCCTGAGCGACAGGATCCGCTGCGCGATACATACCGGGAAGGATTTGTCACCAACCCGGCACATTACGAATTCCTGCTTCAGAAGGATGTGGCTCTCCTTTGTATTGATATGCAGTACCTTGACGCCGCAGAAGGATACGGAGTGTTCAAGGAACCAGAAGACGGGAGCGCGCATCCCATTCCGGCCGAAGCCAAACGTTACTATTTCGACTCGCTGAACAAACGTGTGATTCCCAACATGCATGTGCTACAGAATTGTTTTCGCTCCCACAAGCTGGAAGTCATACACACACGCATCCAATCCCTCACCCAGGACGGTCGTGATCGGGGTAAAGGGCACAAACGACTCAAACTGCTTGCCCGGCCCGGATCTGCTGAAGCTTGTTTTCTGGAAGAAGTGGCGCCCATGGGAGACGAAATCGTGATCAACAAAACGGCCAGCGGGGTGTTTTCATCCACCAATATTCATTACGTTCTCAAAAACATAGGCATCCAGTCTCTTTATGTGTGTGGTGTTTACACAAATGAGTGTGTGGAAACGACCGTTCGAGATGCCTGCGATCTGGGTTATCTGGTGACCATGGTGGAGGATGCCTGTACAACCGTGACACAGGAACTTCAGGACGCCAGTATCAAAACGCTTAAAGACCGTTATGCACGTATCCTGCAAACCCAGGAAGTCCTCGACGAAATCCATCAACTCGTCGGAGACCGGTTTCCATGAATGGGGTCTTCGGGATGAAGAGATTTTGCTGTACGGTAGCTGTTCACCTTCTGGCGAAGGGGCTACTTCAGGTGGAACGTGACGTCCCGCCGCGTCCCTTGTGGTGTTCTAATTTCTTTTGCTGCCCGTTTTGGGAGGCCCAGAAATGATCGATGCCCCATCGTCCTATTAGACTCACCCCGGACAGATCGAGATCAAGAAGTCGTATGGGGTTAATGTGCGCCGATCCACCTTCTGGCGAAGGCTGCTACTTGATCGTGGTGTAGCCGCGCTTGCCAAAGCGTGGCAGCTTCCCTCAGAATGAGTTCGTTCCATTCATAGGCTGATTGATGTTCGATATCGTGAAAAAACAACAAACAAACTGGGTGTCCAGTGTTCTTGCTATATGGGTGTTTTATCTGTCAGGAATCGTTGCATGCACCGCAGATACCCGCCCCAACGTGGTCTTGATCATCAGTGATGATCAGGCTTGGTCCGATTATGGATTCATGGGGCATGAGGTGCTCGTCACGCCTCATCTGGATCGATTGGCCGCTCGCAGTTTGGTGTTTGAGCATGGGTATGTGGCGGCACCTCTGTGCCGTCCTTCTCTGGCTACGATGATCACCGGGAGGTTCCCGCAGCATCATGGCGTGGTGGGCAACGATGTGGATGGCATGAATCAACGCGCTGCTTTGGACGTTCCATTGCGTGAATCGTTTCATCGTCACCCCAGTTTGGTTCGGCTTCTGAGTGAAAGCGGTTATCTGACACATCAATCTGGCAAGTGGTGGGAAGGTTCGTGGCAGGATGGTGGTTTCACGCATGGCATGACACATGGTGATCCCAAGCGAGGTGGGCGTCACGGAGATGAAGGGCTCAAGATTGGTCGTGAAGGCATGCAACCGGTGACGGATTTCATCGATCAAGCCTTATCGGAGCAGAAGCCGTTTTTCATCTGGTATGCGCCGTTCCTGCCTCACACGCCTCACAATCCACCAAAGCGGTTTTTGAGCAAGTATACCGGCCGTGGGTTGGCTTTGGACATTGCGCGTTACTACGCCATGTGCGAATGGTTCGACGAAACTTGTGGCGCGGTGCTGAATCATATCGACCACAAGGGGCAACGCGAAAACACAATCGTTATCTACATCGCCGACAACGGGTGGGCGGCGACCAGCACCAACGCCGAGGATCCGAACCAGGATCAATGGAAAGGGTACGCGCTGCGATCCAAAGGTTCTCCCTACGAGATGGGGATCCGAACGCCGATCCTTGTTTCCTGGCCAGCAAAGGTTGTGCCGGACCGTGTGGATCATTTCGCGCATGCGATCGATTTGTTCCCCACCATCGCCCAAGCGACCGGCATCGACGCCCCGGACGATCTTCCTGGTGTCAACCTGATGGACCCTGTTGCCAGGTCCGGTCGGGAACGCATTTTCGGTGTGACACATTCCATTCATAATCTCACCGTGGGGAATCCCGACGACACCCTTCAATACCTCTGGTGTGTCGAAGGTGACTGGAAACTGATTCTGCGATACTCTGGTGAAGATACCACTCGTTACCGCAATGTGCACCTTTGGGACAAAGTGCCATTGCGGCTTTACAACCTGAAGAATGACCCTCACGAGACGACCGACCTTGCTTTGCAACACCCCGAGAGAAGCGATCGTTTGCGCCGTGTAATCGAAGCTTGGTATTCGGTCAGCAAGGAGCACTGATCGGTGTCGCACCTTCCGGCGAAGGCGCCTGCGTAGCTGCGCTTGCGAAAGCGTGGTGATGTTTGTGTTTATCCTCGGCTGAGATCCACAGCAAGGTGGATGGCGCTGTAGAGGCTGCTTGGGTTGGCCTTGCCTTGCCAGGCGATGTCCAGTGCGGTGCCGTGGTCGACACTGGTTCGGATGATGGGCAAGCCGAGAGTTGTGTTGACCGCGTTGTCGAAGGCAAGTGCTTTGACCGGGATATGGCCCTGATCGTGATACATGCAGACGAAGACATCGGTTGACTCACGTTTCCAGGGCAGGAAGGCGGTGTCGGGTGGGAGCGGGCCTTCCACGTCGATCCCTTTTTCGCGTGCTGATTCAATGGCTGGTATAATGATGTTCTCTTCTTCTCGATTGCCAAACAATCCGTGCTCCCCGGCATGTGGGTTGAGACCACAAACGACCACTTTGGCTTTTCGTTTGCGAATGCGTTCGAGGTTTTCGGCAGAGAGTTCGATGACTTCCAGAATGCGTTCTTTTGTCAGTAAACCCGGGACTTCGGCGTAGCCGACATGTACCGTGACAAAAGTGCATGTGATTTCCTTCGAATATTGCATCATGCACCATCGGTCCGATCCGGCTCTGGCGGCAAACATTTCGGTATGGCCGGGGAAGGGGATCTTTGCCTGATGGAGCGCCTCCTTGTTAATAGGCGCCGTGGTGACAGCTGCAACCTTGCCAGCAAGGGCTGCATCAATGGCTTTCTGGATGTAATCGAAACTGGCCTTGCCCGTGTTGGCGCTGACGGTTCCCGGTTGGAAGTTTAAGTGATCCAATGAAGGGACTTGGACAATGGAGGGTGAGTCAGGTTGATTCCCCGATGACGCATCCTCCAAGGAAAGGATGGCCACGTCCCTGGGGAGGTCGAGCTTTTCGGCGCATTGTCGCAGGACCTCAACATCTCCGAAAATCACCGGAATGCAACTTTCAAGCACGCCGGGTTCCCTCAAAGCTCGCAAGCAGATCTCCGGCCCAACCCCGGCCGGATCTCCCATGGTAATGGCGATAACAGGTTTATTCATTTTTCGCGCTCCAAACTAAGACGCGCCCATATGAATTGCCAATGTGAATTTCAGAATTAAAACGACAGATTCCATCTCAATAGTCAGAAAAGCTTTCAAAGGGAAATCCTGTCATTCCAGTAAATCCTGTCTATAAATCATTTCAATCCCAACTCTCGGAAGGATAGCTCATTGACGAATCAGAAGGTGTTGCGAATAATCGTTGGGAGTGAAAAAGACGGATTGAGGAGTGGATTTTGATTTTATGCTGGACAAGATTCTACAAGCACTGAAGACGAATCGGGGGCTAGGCGAAATGCACGCTGGCGGAGTAAGTGGCGCAGTAAGTGGCGGGGTAAACGTCATGGCTGCCGATACCGAAAACCTCCCAGGTAAGAGTGCCATTGTCGAAACTCCTTTTTCACTACTTCGCTCGGTGCAGCAGTTCCTGCTTTTCTGGGGGATGTTATGGTGCATTTTTTATTTAGGAGCGGTTCATGGCGAAACGATTGATGGGCCTACCCATTGGTCTCCGGTTCCAATACGGGATGTTTCTTTGTTCAAGGTGGATGATCATGAGTGGAATGAACATCCTATCGATCGCCTGGTTTATCGACAACTGGATCAACGCCATTTGCAGCCTTCTCCTGAAGCGGACGCCCGGACTTTGATACGTCGATTGAGTTTCGATCTGACCGGTTTGCCGCCTTCACTCGAGGAGGTGGACTTGTTTCTAGATGATGCTTCCGGTGGAGTCTACGAACGCCTGGTTGACCGTCTGTTGGAGAGCCCTCACTATGGGGAGCACATGGCCCGCTATTGGCTGGATCTGGTGCGGTATGCCGATACGCACGGGTTGCACGCGGACGATTACAGGGAGATGTTCAAATACAGGGATTGGGTGATCGATGCTTTCAATCGTAATCAATCTTTCGACTCTTTCATTTTGGAACAAGTTGCGGGAGATTTATTGCCTGACCCAAGCAATGATCAATTGGTCGCCAGTGGATTCAACCGCCTGCATTTGTCCAATAGCGCCGGGTCCGCCCTGGAGGAGGAATTGTATTATAATAATGTGGTCGATCGGGTGAATGCTGTCGGGACCGTTTTCCTGGGTCTTACCTTGGGTTGCGCTCAGTGCCACGATCATAAGTCCGATCCGATCACCATGCGCGAGTATTACCAGATCTTTGCCTTCTTCAACAACCTCGACGGACTCTCCCACACGCAACGCAAGAAGAGTCCGCCTCCGTTCCTGAGTTTTCCTTCAAACGAGCAATCGGTTTTGATGTCGGAATTAAAAGCAAAGTTGGATGCGAATTCGGCGGATAAAGATGAGGTGGATAAACTGAAGAAGGAATTGGCATCCCTCGAAAGAGCGATCCCGACCACCATGATCATGCGCGAGCGGTCCGAGATGAGACCCGCCTATATTTATCGACGCGGGCTCTACGATCAAGCAGGAGACGAAGTCCAACGTCGCACTCCACAGGCGTTGCCTCCGATGAAACCCGATCAGCCCCTCAATCGCCTAGGTTTTGGCCAATGGTTGATCGATCGCGATCACCCACTGACCGCTCGGGTGGCCGTGAATCGATTCTGGCAACAGTTGTTCGGTGTGGGGTTGGTCAAGACCTCCGAGGATTTTGGTGCATTGGGAAGTACTCCTTCTCATCCGGATTTGCTGGATCATCTGGCTCATCGTTTTGTTGAGTCGGGTTGGGATGTCAAAGCACTGCTCAAATACATCGTGACCAGTCGTAACTATCGTCAAACTTCCAACGCCAGTGAAGAGGCTTACCTGCAGGATCCGGAGAACCGTTGGTTGAGTCGAGGTTCGCGCTTTCGCCTGGATGCAGAAACGTTGCGTGACCAGGCTCTGGCAGTTTCCGGATTGCTGGACCGGACCTTGTTCGGGCGAAGCGTCAAGCCACCTCAACCCGATGGGCTTTGGAAATCGGTGGCGTTGGCCGTTTCCAACACGCGGGTTTATGAGCCCGATCAAGGAGCGGACATTTACCGGCGCAGCATTTACACCTTTTGGAAACGATCCATTCCGCACCCCGTCATGACCATTTTTGATGCGCCCACACGCGAAGTGTGCACCGCTCGTCGCGAACGCACCAATACGCCATTGCAAGCGTTGGTTCTGATGAACGAACCTCAATTTGTTGAATGTGCCGTCACCCTTGCTAAAAGAACCCTCATTGAAGGAGGGACGACTGATATGGATCGGATGCGTTACGTGTGGGAGAAAACGACCTGCCGGACCATTGATGCGGATGAAATGGAGATGATGCTCAATGGGCTGCGCTTCTTTCGTGATGCATACGCCGAACGATCATCCATTCCATTCGGGGATACGGAACTCAATCAGGAAGAAGCCGCCTGGACGATGGTGGTGCACACACTTTTGAATCTGGACATTGTGAAAACGCGACCATGAACCGAATGAAAATCGATCGCCGAACCTTTTTAGGTAGCCTGGCCTCAGGTCTGAGCGGATTGGGATCGCTGTCGCTCAAGGGGCAATCCGTGGGGCTTGATTATCAGATTCCCGCGACAGCCAAACGCGTCATCTATCTATTCATGGCAGGAGGTCCGAGTCAGTTGGAGACCTTTGACTACAAACCGGCGATGAAGGACCAGTTTGATCGGGATCTGCCGGATTCCATTCGCAGGGGGCAGCGTGTTACCAACATGACCGCCAAACAAACCAGGTTTCCCATCGCTTCACCCTTCACCTCGTTTCAACAATATGGACAATCCGGCGCATGGGTGAGCGAGTTGCTCCCTTACACCACTCGCATGGTGGACGATCTTGCGATCATCAAGACGCTTCACACTGAGGCCATTAACCATGATCCTGCCAAAACGCTTCTCTGTACGGGAAGTCAGTTGCCAGGCCAGGGGAGTCTGGGCGCCTGGTTGAGTTATGCATTGGGAAGCGGTAATCCGAATCTGCCGGATTTCGTGGTGCTGAATACTTCCCGTTGGACGGCCAATGTTTCCACTCAGGCTCTGTTTGCTCGCCTTTGGGGTTCGGGATTCTTGCCGTCCCGATATCAAGGAGTAACCTTTCAAAACAGCGGCGATCCGGTTCTTTATCTTTCCAACCCCGAGGGTATCGGTTCGGTAACCCGTGGGAAAATGATCGATCTGACCCGTGCACTCAATCGCAAACATTTGACTGAAATAGGGGACCCCGAAATAAGCACCACCATCGCGCAACAGGAAATGGCGTACCGCATGCAGGCATCCATTCCTGAATTGGCTGACATGTCACATGAACCTGCCTCCGTCAAAAGTCTATACGGACCGGACGTCGAAATTCCGGGTACCTTCGCCTACAACTGCCTCCTCGCGCGACGTATGGCCGAGCGAAATGTTCGATGCGTCCAACTCTTCCATCGTGGCTGGGACCAGCACTCCGACCTGCCCGATCGGATCAAGGGTCAATGCCTCGACACCGATCAGGCCAGCAGCGCTCTCATCACCGATCTGAAACAGAGGGGCTTGCTCGACGACACCCTCGTCGTCTGGGCAGGCGAATTCGGACGCACCATCTACTGCCAGGGCAAACTCACCCAAACCAACTTCGGCCGCGATCATCATCCACGATGCTTTTCCGTCTGGATGGCGGGTGGCGGAGTGAAAGGCGGCATCACGCACGGTGAAACCGACGAGTTCAGTTACAACATCGTCCGCGACCCCGTTCACATCCACGACTTCAACGCCACCATCCTCCACTGCCTGGGGATTGATCACCGCAAACTGACCTTTCCATTCCGTGGCTTGGACGCTCGGTTAACGGGAGTAGAACCGGCGAGTGTTGTTCGGTCGGTGCTGGCGTAGACTTTGGAGCCGGTCAACGCCAAAAGGATCTCGGTAATTGCCTGCACGCTCGTGG